>DATHEN010001054.1:0-2655 GCA_035318565.1 Polyangiaceae bacterium | reverse complement strand
GGGACTTCGGCGGACATGAACGGGTCGTCAGTGCGCTCAAGGCTTGACCAAAAGCGCCCGCTCCACGACCGTAGTGCGATGAAGTGGCCCGCCGCCGCCGGAGCGTTCACGCTCGCGCTGTCACTCGCGCCGGCCGCGCTGGCGCAGGCGAACGACAAAAACGCCTGGGACGGCGACTACCGCAAGAGCAGCGTCGATCGGCGGCGCGCGGACCTCACGCTGGGCCTGAGCGTGGGTCTCCACCTCGGAGACGCGCACGGCTTCCCGAACGAAGCCGACAAGATCGACAATCCGCTGTACGAAACCGAAACCGGCAACGCTCTCGGTCCCGGTGGTGCGGCGTGGCTGGGCGTTGCGATGAGCGATTGGCTCACGCTCGGCCTGGGAGGCGCGTCGATCCAGCTCGCGTCCGGAGACATCAAAGCCAGCGCCACGAGTTTTCTGTGCCGCGTCGAAACCTATCCGCTGTACGGGGTGGGCGGCCTCTGGCGCGACGTCGGCGTGGCCGGAAACTTCGGGCTCGGTTTACTCACGCTCGAAGACGGCGGCGAAGAGAAAGCCGACGGCGGAGCCACGTCCATGGTGGCCGGCAGCCTGTTCTACGAAGCGTTTCGCTCGGCGGGTTTGGCGCTCGGGCCCATGGCCGAAGTGACGCACATGTGGAGCTTCTCCGCGAATCTGACGAGCGCCTGGTTCGGCGCGCGGCTCGCGTTCTATAGCGCGGGCGGCAGAGGCGAAGAGTAACTCACAGGAGCCGGCGTGGAGCGCGAAGGGCCGTCCGGCTGCAACACCGACCGAGGGCATTTGTCAGAGCCGCGCGACTATTTCCGCCGCCATCCGCTCGAGCGGGACCTCCGCGACGGACAGTCCGGCTTCCTTTACGACGCGCGGCATGCCGTAGACGACGCAGGACGATTCGGCTTCCGTCAGCACTTGGCCGCCGGCTTGGGTGACGGCGCGAGCGCCGTTCAGGCCGTCGTCGCCCATGCCCGTTAGAATCACGCCCAGGGCCCGCTTGCCGACACTCGACGCTGCGCTCTCCAACAGCACATCGACGGCGGGTCGATGCAGCCCTCCGCTCGGTTCCTTGTCCAGCCGAACACACAAGCCTTCAGCGCCCACTGCGACCCGCAGATGAATGCCCGCCTGAGCGAGGATGGCGAGGCCGGGACGGAGCCGTAGGCCATCGCGAGCTTCGGCGACTGCGATCGCGCAATCGGAGTTCAAACGCTCGGCGAGTGGCCCCGTGTAGCCAGGGGGGATGTGCAGCACGATCGCGATCGGCGCGGGAAAGTCCGCCGGTAAGACCTTGAGCAGCCGGGTCAGCGCTTGAGGGCCGCCCGTCGAGGTTCCAATCAAGACGACGCGCTTCGAGCGAACGCGCGCGACGAGAGCGCTCGGGATCGCGACCGCGTTCTCGTCGTGCGGTTGCCGCGAGGTTGCCGCCAGCAGCACTTGCGCCACGAGCTCTTCGGCGAGGTCCTTGAGGCTCGCGACCGGCAGAGCCGTCGGCTTGTGCACCAATCCGAAGACACCCATCTGGAGCGCCGCGACGCCAATATCGCTCTGGCCGTCCGCCATGCTCACCACGACCACTCGCGCGCGCTGCTGGGGAGTGAGCAGAGCCAACAGGCCCAGACCATCCAAGTTGGGCATGACCAGATCGAGCGTGATCACGTCGGGCTTCAGCTCGGCAATTTTCTCCAGCGCATCGATACCATCGCGCGCCGTCCCGACGACCTCGATGGCCCGGCTCGTCGTCAAGCTTTCGCGGAGCAGCTTGCGCGCAAACGCCGAGTCGTCGACCACGAGTACGCGAACTGGCGTCATGAACCCACTTTCCGGTAGAAGAATGCACCACGCTGTTCTTCGCACACGAGACCGGCATCGAAGCGCAGCAGCGACTCGGAAGCGCCCACCAGGAGGTGACCCTCCGGAAGCAAGCTGCTCCGTAGACGCGCGATCACACGCTCTATGGTGGGATCGCGGAAGTAGATCAGCACGTTGCGGCAGATGATCACGTCGAACTGGCCCATATCCGCGAGCTCGTCACCCGCCAAGTTCACGCGCTGCCAGTCGACGGCACGCGCGATGTGCCGTGCGACCTGCATGGCGTCTCCTTTGGGCTCGAGCCAGCGGCCGACTACGCCTTCGGGAAGCGCTCGCAGTGAGCGGCGCGAATACGTACCTGCCTTGGCATGCGCGAGGGCACGGCCGCTGATGTCACTCGCCAGCAGCGTCACGCTGTCGAGCAGTCCGGCGCCGTCCAGCAGCATGGCCAACGTGAGCGGCTCTTCGCCCGTGGCACAGGCCGCGCACCAGAGCCGCGGGCGCCGCCCTCGTGCGATGATGCTCGGAACGAACACGTCGACGATCACCTTCAGCGCGGCGAGCTCGCGAAAGAAGTACGTTTCGTTCACCACGAGCGTATCGACCAGCAGCTTGAACTCCGCGTCCGCGCTCGGATCGTAACGAAGGAAATAGTAGTAATCGAGCAGGGACTCGAAGCCGTGCTCGAGCGCCCGCGGTGAAACGCGATCCGCCAAGAGCTCCCGCTCATCGAGGTCGTAATGCAGACCGGTGTGCTCCTCGATCAATCCGCTCAGGATCGCGAATACCTGGGGTGAAAGTGGCAGCCTGACGTTCATTGAAGCA
>DATHEN010001053.1:0-2214 GCA_035318565.1 Polyangiaceae bacterium | reverse complement strand
CTGGCTGTACGGCGCGTTCACCCCGGACAGCGAGCTCTCGATGCCACCCGGTGTGGCGATTCCGTTCGGGGCGCGCGCACGCGTTCAGTTCGATATGCATTTCGTGAACCCGAGCTCGAGCGAGCGCCGCGCTCAGGTGGCCTTGAACCTGGAATACGCGCAGGGACCCATCGAACACGCGGGAGCCCTGCTGACGTACGCGAGCATCGAAATCCCGCCCCGCGCCGAGCGCACGGTGAGCGGCACCTGCAGCCCGCCGGCGAGCGCGAACTTTTTCATGATGACGACGCACACGCACAAGCGCGGCAGGCTCGCGAGCGTGGAGCGCTGGGACGAGGCAACCGCGGGCGAGGAGCTGGTGCGTTCGGAGGACTACGCGCACCCGCAAGTGCGCACCTGGGGCGCACCGTTCCTGCGCTTCGAGCCAGGCCAGCAGTTTCGCTACAGCTGCGCGTTCGAGAACTCCTCCTCTTCGACGATCCACGACGGCCCTTCCGCCGAGATCAACGAGATGTGCATGGCGATCGCTTACTACTATCCGCTAGTCCCCGGCCTACGCACTTGTGCCGAGTGACGGCGGGTCTAGCACTACGACGCCGTGGCCAGCAGGCAGTGTGCCGGCGGGATCCAGCGGACCGATGCGCGGGCGCCCCAGGGACTCAGTCGTGCCAGCAGCTCGAGCTCCTCGGGTACGAAAAAGCGGCGGAAGGAGATCAGCGCATCGTGCGCGAAGGCAGAGTCACGGTAGGCGAGCAGGCCGAGGCCGACCACGCCCACTGCGTGGAGCGCGCTGCGCGCGCCGTCGATGAACAGCACGCCGCGCCGTGCGACGCGCGCCGCTTCGGCGAACATCACGGCCACCTGGCCCGGGCGAAAATGATGCAAGGACTGCGTGCAGGTCACGACGTCGTACTCGCCGGTTTGCAGGTTCGAGAGATCCAGCGCGTCTTGCACCATGAAGTGCACGTCCAGACCGGCAGAGCGCGCCCGTCTTGCCCCGAGCTCGAGGTACTCGCGCTTGATGTCCGTGGCGACGAGCTCGAGCGTTCGGCCGCGGCGCTCGGCGAGCGCGGCAGCCGCCAGCGCGAACCCGCCGTGTCCAGCCGCCAGGTCCAAGACTCGGGTGTGGCGATCGGAGCCGAGGAGCGGCACGAGATACTCGAAGAACAAGGGGTAACTTCCGAGCATCGCGTTCAGCCCGTCCAGGCGCGAAACGATGCCGACCCGCTTGTTCGCATCGAGCGCCGGATCATCCAGGTATTCGGGCTCGCGTGCGTCGCACCACCAGGCGTCGAGCGTTGCGCTGCAGCTGACCAACCAGTTTGCTCGCTGGGCGAGGTGACCGACCCGACTGCGCATGCTGGCAAACGCGTGCTCCGCCAGGCGATCGAGTTCGACTCGCGCTGCGCGCTCACCTTGCTCGAGCCGCGGAGCGAGCGCGACAATGGCCTGCTCGTGCTCCTGGCACACGGCCGTCACGGCTTGGCTGCGCGCGTGCCCCAGCAAAGCCGCGAGCGGTGCTCGTGCTCCTCGCCGCGCGAGCCGGCGTACGCGCCGTTGGAACGACCCTTCCGAGACGTTCATCCAAGAAAAGGATTATGCGAACCCGCGGGCGTGCTCAAACGAAACTTGTGACTCGGACGATCGCGGCCTGCAAATCGCGAAAAGCGACGGGTTTGACCAGATGCTCGGCAAAGCCCGCCTCGGCCGTGCGCTTGCGATCGGCCTCCATGCCGTAACCGCTGAGCGCGATGGCTTTGACCTTCGAGCCGCGTCCGCGGAGAGCGATCAGAATGTCCAGGCCGCTGCCGTCCGGCAG
Source organism: Polyangiaceae bacterium (assembly GCA_035318565.1). Lineage (GTDB taxonomy): Bacteria > Myxococcota_A > Polyangia > Polyangiales > Polyangiaceae > DATDJP01. The sequence goes on along the minus strand of DATHEN010001053.1, from coordinate 395 downwards.
GCCGAGATCGCTCACGAGCAAGTCGAAATGGTCGTCTTGAGCCTGAGCCAGCGCAGCTTTGACGCTCTGTGCGATCGTGACCTGGTGACCGTGCATGCTGAGCAGCTCGGTCATCATGCTGGCAGTGTCGTCGTGGTCCTCGACGAGCAGGATGCGTAGACCGCGAGCCGGCGTTTCGGTGGGTGTGTCCGAACGCGGCAAGGCCGCGGCGGGACGCGCCGCTCTCGGTAAACTGATGCGGAACAGGGCACCCGTACCCTTGCCGCCGCTCTCGGCCTCGATCGTTCCCTCGTGCAGCTGCACGAGCGCCTGGACGATGGCGAGGCCCAAGCCGAGACCACCGAACGAACGCGAGCTCGGCGTGCCCTGTTCGAACGCGTCGAAAATGCGCGGGA
>DATHEN010001052.1:0-3388 GCA_035318565.1 Polyangiaceae bacterium | reverse complement strand
TGCGAGCTCTCTAACGTCGAACCCTCTGGACAGATGGCCGCGCCTTCGCGCGCAAGCACGAGCGAGCGCGCAGCCGACAGCTGCACGAAGCCGAGCTCCGTCTGATTGTCGGCGATGGTGCAGTGCTCGAGACTCAGTGTTTCCGCCGCAACGCCGTGCGCACCGCTACCGGTCACCGTCGTGTTCGTCAGCGACACCACGCGGCCGCCGATGCCCGTAAAGCCGCTCTGCGCGACCGTAACGGCATTGGCCTCGACGGTATCGGCGCCAACACCCCCAGAATTGCCGATCAGTCGGCTGCCGGAGATCTGCAGGCGGCCGCCAATCGCGATCGCGCCGGCGCCCATATTCTCGATCACGGACACGCCCGAAATACGCGCATCAGAGCTGCCGCTGAGCGCGGTGCCGTTGTAGTTTCCGCCATTGAGCACCATCCGGTTCTGCGCGAATGCGCCTCCGGTCACGTCGAGATCGCCGCCGCTCAGCACCGCGCCGCCGGAGCTCGACATGCTGAGATAAGTCGAATCAGGACAAGTGTCGCGGATGAGTACGCAAGACGTGCCCTGACAATAACTGACGGTCTGTCCCTCTGCGAAGGTGCCGTTGCTTTCGAAGCTGGAGCGTTCCAGGTGCGTGCTCAGCCCCACCCAGAGCGCGCCACCGTTCGCCATTCCCGGGTTCAGCGGGGCCATCGTTCTCCAGCAGGGCGGCAGAGGTGTCGGAAATGGGCCCGAATTTAGAACCACGCTGCGCGCTGCAACGCTCGCAGTAGTCGCAGTGTTGTTGGCGAACAAGCAATCCACGCACGAGACCGCTCCCGATGTCAGGATCGCCCCGCCGAGCGCCGCGCCCCCTGCCACGACCACTATCGGCGGCGGGAACGTACTTCCGTTCGCGCTCGAAACACCTCCGCGTGCCGAGTTGACGAGCGCGGCCACGCGCACCGCCGAAAGGTACCCTCCGATGGCCAGCGCCCCACCGCGAGCGTCCCCGCCTCTGCCACTCGTCGGCACGTTTCCGCCCTGGGCCGTGTTGCTGTACAGAGCCGTGTCCGTCAGCAAAACCGGCTCTGTGCTCCCGCTCTCCTGCGCGAGGCCTCCGCCGCGCGCGCTGCCGCCGAAATCGGAGCCCCGCGCCTGGTTCTGTTCGAGCGACCCACCCGTAAAGGTGACGCCTCCAACTACGTAAGCGCCGCCGCCTTCCGCGCTGCTGGGCTCGGAGAGGGCTTGCAACGCGCCCTGCGCCCGATTCAGCGAGATTACCGAGTCCCTCGCGCTGAGTGAGCCAGCCACGTAAAGACCTCCGCCCTTGGCGAGGAAACCCGTAACGCTGCTCGAGGTGATCAGCGCGCGATCCAGCTTCACGTCCCCCAGCGCGCGCAGCGCGCCGCCACGCGACGACTCGGGCGTGTCGTCCCCCACGATGTTCCCGCCGGTCAGCGTGACGCCGATGAGTGTCAGGCGTCCCGACGTGTGTTGATCGAGCACGCGCTCATTGGGGCAGGTCTGCCGAATCACCACGTCTGCTCCCGTGGCGAGCAACGTGAGCGATGCGCCGCTGAGCCAGTCGAGATCACCTGCCGCGTTGGTGTCATCCGCACCGCAAACCGTCAGCTCGTACGTGCCCGACGGAAGCTCGATGGTTGCGTCACCACCCTGTGCGCCATCCTGGTGTGCGGCCGACATGACGCCGCGCAGCGAGTTTTCGCCGCTGTCCGCCGTGGTGCTCACCGTGAACGTGCGCCTCGGATCGCACGAAAGGAGCGCCGCAGAGGAAATCAAAATTGCCACGAGTGTCGGTGTGCTCTTCATTCGAATTCCTCGGGTACCGCGCGACTCTACACCTCGCCGAGCTGGGTCGATACGGATAGCAGCGTCAGTGAAGAGTCGTGCTTGCACCGAACACGTGCGCGAACCGTGCGCACATCGCGGCGTGGTGTGAGTGATTACCAGGCACGAATTACGAGAATGACCTTTCCACCGCGACGCATGTAGCTAACCTTGGTTCGACTTCGAATCACTGCAGGGGGTTGAGATGTCTCGTCTTTGTATGAACGCTGGAAAACCTTTGCGACGCCTGGTAGCGAGCTCCTTTTGCGTCGGAGCCAGCGCGCTGCTTGGCGCCGCTTGCGGCCCTGCGGGGACTTTCTCCGTGACGACGACGAGCGACGGCGGGAGCGGGTCCCTTCGCGCAGCGATCACGGCAGCCAACGCCAGCGCCGAAGCCAACCTGCGCATCGAGCTCGGCACCGGCACGTACACGCTCGGTTCGTGCCGCAGGGACGATGACAACATCGGCGGCGACCTCGACATCACCACCAACCGGCCCATCACGATCGCGGCCAAGGCCGCTGGCGTCGTCATTCGGCAAACGTGCGCAGGCGAGCGAGTCCTCGATCACCATGGAAGCGGATTGCTCACGCTGAGCGGCGTCACCATCACGGGCGGGAATCTATCGGCCCAGGCCGCGGAGGTCGCACGGGGAGGCGGCGTGCGCGCTCGCGGCGCCCTGCGACTGCAGAACGCCACTCTCCGCGAGAACAGCGCCAGCGGCGCTCCCGGACTTGGAGCTCCGGCGGGCGGAGCGGTCGCGGATGGCGGCGCTGCCGAGGGCGGCGGGGTGTACGCCGGCAGCGGCTTGCAGGCCGCTGATTCCGTCATCGCGCTGAACACCGCCACCGGCGGTGCGGCTGGGGCTGCTCCCACGAGCAACGGCTTGGCGTCATCCGGCGGCTCTGCTGCGGGCGGCGGCGCGTTCGTCGTAGGAAGTATCGAGCTCACCGGCGGCTCACTCGACCAGAACCGAGCGATCGGCAGCGATGGCGGCATTGGCCAATCGAGCGTGGGCGGCGGTGGCTTCGCGCGAGGCGGCGGCGTTGCGCAGGGGGAGCCCGGGGCGGGCCCGGTGAACCTGTCTGGGGTCACCCTGACCGGCAACGTCGCGCGCGGCGGCGCTTCGCCGTACATCGCGGGCAACGTGTACTCGGGCGGCGCCGCAACGGGCGGCGCGATCGCCGCCAGCCACGCTGTCATTGCCAGCAACCTGAACGCTTCGCAAAACCAGGCCGTCGGTGGAAGCACGGGCGTCCTCAACTGCTCGGGGTCGTTCTGCTTCCCCACTGCGTCCTATGGATCGGCGCGCGGCGGCGCGCTGGCAACGACGGCCGGCGCCGAGATCCGCTCGAGCTCATTCAGCGAAAACGAGGTGAGCAGCGGAGGCGGTGTGAGCGGACAGATTCAGATCGCAGGCGGCGCTGTGTGGGCGCACGCATCGCTTCAGGTGAACGGCGGCGCGTTCACCAGCAATCGAGTGAGAGCTCAGGTTCCGGTCTTCGGCGTTACGTTGCCGACGGACTACGTACTCGGCGGAGCGCTCGCGGGCGATGCCG
>DATHEN010001051.1:0-4297 GCA_035318565.1 Polyangiaceae bacterium | reverse complement strand
CCTTGCACGAGCTCGAGCAGCGTGTTGCCGAGCGTGTACCGAATCATGTGCCTTCCCTCACGAACCGTTCTCGGGCCATCATGCCCGGATTCCGAGCCCCACGCGAATCGATTCGGAGTGTGAGTGACTGCGCAGCTCGAGCTACGAGAAAATGTAAACCTCGCACCGTTCACGAGCCTCGGGGTGGGAGGTCCGGCGCGTTACTTCATCGACGCACGCACGGAGCAAGAGCTCCTGGCCGCGCTCGAGTGGGCCGATCAGCAGCGCGTTTCGGCGCGCGTTCTCGGCGGCGGCAGCAACTTGGTGATCTCCGACGCGGGGGTGAACGGCTTGGTCGTGCGCCTGTCCACGCGCGGTACGCGCGCCGAAACGCGCGGTTCCTTCGTGTACTTCGACGCGGCCGCCGGTGAGCCGTGGGACAGCGTGGTGCAGCACGCGAGCGAGCGAAAATGGGCCGGGATCGAGTGTCTGAGCGGCGTGCCCGGCTCGGTCGGCGCAACGCCGATACAGAATGTCGGCGCGTACGGCCAAGACGTGAGCGAAACCATCGTTTCGGTGCGCGCGTTCGACCGAGAAACGGCAAGCGTGACCCAGCTTTCGAACCGACAATGTCGCTTTTCGTATCGTGACAGTTGGTTCAAGGGCAGCGCGCGCGGCCGCTTCGTGATCTTGTCCGTGACGTACCAGCTCCAGGCGGGAGGCCCGCCGAACGTACGCTACGCCGATCTCGCGCGAGCGCTGGAAACAGCCGGCACGCGCACTCCCAGCTTGACCGACGTACGCAGCACAGTGCTGCAAATTCGGCGCAGCAAGTCCATGGTGCTCGATCGTGAGGATCCGGACGCACAGAGCTGCGGCTCGTTCTTCACGAACCCAATCGTGCCGGCTGAAGAGCTGCGCGGCGTGGAGCAACGCGCCGGCGTGAAAGACATGCCGAGCTGGCCGCAAGCCGACGGCAGAGTGAAGCTCTCGGCAGCCTGGTTGATTGAGCGCGCAGGCTTTCGCAAGGGCGAGCAGTTCGGCAACGCCGCCATCTCCAGCCGTCACAGTTTGGCGATCGTGAGTCGCCCCGGATGCGGCGCGTCAGACATCGTGGATCTGGCGCGGAAGATCCGTGGCGAAGTCGTGCGAGCGTTCGCTGTCACGCTGATGCCCGAGCCGGAATTTTGGGGCTTTGCCAGCCTGGATCAAGGTCTGCCCGACGAACGACTGGCGTGAAGTGCGCACTCGATCGCGCTGCGCAGCGGGCGCGGACGGTTCTGCGGATAAATCCGCATAGTCAGGCTACTTGGGCCTCTCGCCGCGCATCGAAGTGAGCAGTGACGTTGCGCGTTACCGCGATGCTTCCCAGATTGGACGGCAAGGAGCTCGCCATGCTCGCACCGTTCATGAAGTACGCGATCATAGAAGCGCCATCGATTCTCGGACTGAAACCAACGGGCGTCGAGCGCCTGCCGGATGCACTGCTCGGCAATGCACTCGCCGATCGACTGCGCGCCGGGCGACGCCTTCGTGGTCGGCTTCCGCCATGCCGACGAACAGGCGGCGTACGGTGCCGTCGGTCTCGAAGTGACGATCTACAATCCCGCCCTGGACGCCGACGGCTCGGCCGGCCGCGCGCTCACGGGCGCGCTGGTCGAAGGTCTCACGACACGCGAGCCGTCGGAGCTCCGTGCTCTGGCCTCACCTTGACGTTTTCGACCATGAGCACCAATCATCGCTCGACGTTTCTTGTCCGGAGGACGATATGGCCTTTTTGAAGCCGCACCTGGAAAAGATCTACGCTTTGCTCCGCATCGTGGCGGGTCTGATGTTCATGCAGCACGGGCTCCAGAAGGTCTTCGGTCTCTTTGGCGGGATGCCTCCAGGAGTGCCGGCGTTCATCACCTACGGCGCCGGGTCGATTGAGCTAGTGGGCGGCTTGCTCATTGCCATCGGCCTTTTTACCGCGCCCGTCGCGTTCATCGCGAGCGGTCAGATGGCGTTTGCCTTCTTCCTCGGCCACGTGATTCCGGCGAAGGGCAACATCATTCCGATCATGAACAAGGGCGAGCTCGCCGCGCTGTATTGCTGGGTGTTCTTGTTCATCGCCGCACGGGGTGCCGGAATCTGGAGCGTCGACGCCGCACGTTCGCAGCGCAGATGAAGGCGCACAGCGCCTGCACTGAATGAACGGCGCCGGCGTCAAAGCTGGCGCCGCCCGCTCTGCGGCCTGGGTCCTGAATCCGGTCCGCTCACACCTGCACTGAATAGACCGCTTCGATGGCTTCATCGAGGCGGGACGGATCCGTGCCGCCGGCTTGAGCCATGTCGGGACGGCCGCCGCCGGATCCGCCCACGATCGACGCGATGGGACGGATGATGTCTCCGGCTTTGAAGCGCGGAATCAACGGCTTGGCCACGGTCAGCACGAGCTGAGCTTTGCCTTCGTGCTCGGAGCCCACCAAAACGATGCTGTCGCCGAGCTTGTCGCGCAGCTGCTCGGCGAGCTCGCGCAGAGCGCCGCGGTCGGTCACATCCGTGCGGAGGCCGAGCACCTTCACGCCGGCGACGTCACGGGCGCGGGTCAAGAGGCTGTCTATGCCGCCTCCGCCGCCGGGTGACAGAAGCTTGCGCTGGAGCTCCTCTATCTTCTTCTCGAGCACGCGCTCTTCGGCAACGAGCTTTTCGATCTTCTCCGGCAAGTTGCTGCTGGTGGCGCGCGCTGCCTGAGCGGCGCGGTTCAGCGTGCTCTCGACTTCGCGCAGGTACTCGAGCGCGCCGAGGCCCGTGGTGGCCACGATTCGACGCACCCCGGCCGCCACGCCTTGTTCGCTCAGGATCTTGAACAAACCGAGATCGCCCGTGGCGCGCGCATGCGTTCCACCGCACAGCTCGGCCGACTCGGCCATGGAAAGCAGCCGCACGCTGTCACCGTATTTTTCCTCGAAAATCATCATGGCACCGCGCTTGCGCGCTTCTTCCATGCTCATCACGTCCGTGGCGATCGGCGAGTTGGCGAAGATGCGCTGATTGACCTTGTCCTCGATTTCCGTGATCTGCGTGGGGTTCAGCGCCGAGTTGTGGGTGAAGTCGAAGCGCAGCTTGTCCGGTGCAACGAGCGAGCCTTTCTGCTGTGCGTGCGCACCGAGCACCTGACGCAGCGCCCAGTGGAGCAGATGCGTGGCGGAGTGGTTTCTGCGGATGCGCTCGCGGCGCTCGAAATCGACGCGCAGGTCGACTTCTTCTCCAACTGCGAGCGTGCCGCGCTCGACCACGGCGCGGTGCACGACCAAACCCGCCAGCGGCTTTTGAGTGTCCTCGACACGCAGCCAGGCGCTGGCAGTGGCGATCGATCCCGTATCTCCGATTTGGCCGCCGGCCTGGCCGTAAAAAGGTGTCTTTTCGGCGACGACTTCGACCGTGTCGCCCGGGCCGGCGCTCTGTACGAGCTCGGAACCCTTGAGCAGCGCCACCACTCGCGCGCGCTCCTCGATCGAATCGTAGCCGGTGAACGCCACGCCTCCTTGCGGAACTCGCTCGAGCGCGCTGCGATACACCTCGGGTGTCGCTTGGTCGATGCCCTTGAACTCGGAGCGAGCGCGCGCTTCATCCAGGGCCGCGTCGTAGCCCGGGTGGTCCACCTCGAAGCCCTGCTCGGCGCAGATCACGTCCGTGAGATCCAAGGGGAAGCCGTACGTATCGTAAAGTTGAAAGGCGTCACTGCCGGAAAGCGTCTTCGTGCCGGTCTTGGCGAGCTCTTGGAAGCGCTCCTCGAGCAGGGTCAAGCCGCGCTCGATGGTCTGCCGGAAGCGCGTTTCTTCGCCCAGAGTAATGCTCTCGATCATGTCACGGCGCGCCACCAGCTCCGGATACTGGCCGCCCATCAGGTCCACCACTTTCAGCGCCACTTCGTGCAAAAACGGTTCGGCGATGCCCAAGCGGTGGCCGTGCCGAATCGCCCGGCGCATCACGCGGCGGAGCACGTACGGGCGGCCCGTGCGATCGGGCAGCGTGCCCTCGGCGATCAAAAATGCCGTGGTGCGCGCGTGATCGGCGATCACACGCATGCTCACGTCGTCCGGTGCCATGCTCGCGCCGTAGCGCTTGCGGCTGAGCTGCGCCGCGCGCGCGACGAGCTCCGCCAAGAGATCGGTGTCGTAGTTGCTGGTCTTCTGCTGCACCACGCTCGCGAGCCGCTCGAGCCCGGCGCCCGTGTCGATACTGGGAGCAGGCAGCGGATCGAGCGCGCCGTCTTTCACGCGGCGCTCGAACTGCATGAACACCAGGTTCCAAATCTCGATCCAGCCGTAGCCTT
>DATHEN010001050.1:0-5257 GCA_035318565.1 Polyangiaceae bacterium | reverse complement strand
CTTCGAGATGGGCTTCGGAGGCGGCGTGGTCGTCGCTACCCGTGCTCGCATCCTGCCGTTCGCGGACGGGGCACCCATTACCGCCGAACGCGTCGACGGCAGCGACGTGGCGTTCGAAGCCATGATGCGGGACCTCGACGTCACGCCCAACACCATCATCAAGTGGGATCTCACGAAGACCAAAGTGACGAAAGTGCGGGGCACACTGCATCCGCTGAGCATCGACGCGGACGTGATCGCGGACACGCGCGGCTTCGAGGTGTTCGATCGCGCTTATCACGATCCCGCGCGCAGACACATCATCGGTGTGCGCGCGGCCCACGTGCGCGGCAAGGTGGGAGTACGCGCCGACGCGCTCGAGTTCTACGACACACGCGCGGAGTTCGGTAAGAGCCGCATGCTGGTGAACCTGGTCTCCGTGGGCTTCTCGAACCAGCTCAAGATCAAAATCGCCGAAGGCTCGAAGCTCGAGCTCGCGGACGTGACGCCGCTCATCGACATTCCCATGAGCGGGAGCGCGGAAATTGCCGTGGAGATGGCCGGCAAGGGCAACGATCCCGTGCTCACCGGCGATCTGCGCGTGGCGGACCTGGTGTTCGGCGGGTTTCCAATCGGCAGCATCACGAGCGGCAAGGTGCGCTTCCAGCCGCTGTTCCTCGAGTTCAGCGACGTGCGCGGCCACAAGGGCCGCAGTGAATTCAACGTGCCGAGCGCACGCGTGGATTTCGACACGGACGCCAGCGTGGTCGCGGACGCGCAGGTCAGGAGCGACAAGATCACGCTGCGCGACTTCTTCGCCATGTGGCACTTCGATACCGACCCACGCTGGGCGGACATCGACGGCGCCGGCAAAGTGGCCGCGCGCGTGCACTACGTGCTCGGCGGCAAACGCGATCCGTGCAAGAGCGGCGCGCTCCAGGTGGAGGGCAGCCTCGACTTCCACAAGCTGCTGCTGTTCGACGAGACATTCGACGGCGCCGCGGCGGAATACGACTTTCGCTGGTCGGACATGACCGCCAGCTACCTCGGATTCGATCTCGATGTGCCGAGCTTGCAGCTCCGCAAGGGCTCCGGCAGCTTGCTCGGATCCCTGAACGTCGAGCGCGGCGCGCGTGTGCGCGGACATTTCGCCGGCAGCGAGGTGCCGCTCGCCAAGATCGACGCGCTCGGCGCAACGGCGCTCGGTATCGAAGGATCCGTGAGCGCCGTGGGCGAAGTGAGCGGCTCGCTCGACGAGCTGGCCGTGGCGACCAACGTACGCATCTCGCAAATCCGCGTAGGCAGCGCGACGCTCCCGCCGTCTCAGCTCGACGTGGCGTTGGTACCGCTCGCCGCTCGGCCAAAGTCGCGCGGGACGAGCCAATGCGGCTTACCGATTCCCGAAGCCTTCGACCTCGCCGCGTATCAGGCCGACAAGTCCGCGGGTACCTTTCACGTGGACGGCGCGCTCTTCGGCGGACAGATGCGCATCGACGACCTGCGCATCAGCCGGCAGCGCGCCAAACAGATCGGCGGCTCGCTCGAATTCGCGAAGCTCGAGCTCGGAGCGCTGGCCGAGCTCTGGCCTCCCATGTTGCTCTCGGCGACGAAGCCACGCGGGCGGCTCTCGGGCAAGCTGCACGTGACCGAGCTCACCTCGGACAACCCGTCCCAGGCGCAAGCGGAGCTCTCGATCAGCGAGCTCACGCTGGAGCACGGAGGCGTGAACCTGGCGCTCTTGGCCGGCAGCGCTCCCGTCAGCCTGGCCCGCCGCCGCCTGCAGATCCCGGGGTTGTCGCTGGCGGTTCAAAATGCCCGCGGAGCGCGCGGCGTATTCGACGTGCGGGGTAGCGTGGAGCGTCTGGGCAAAGCGCCGCTCGTGGACGCCTCGCTCACGCTGCGCCCGGTCGATCTGGCGAGTTTCGCGCCGCTCGTGCCGCGCGCCGAACGGCTCCAGGGGCAGGTCAGCGGCAGCATGCGCGTGACGGGCCCTCCTTCGCGGCTCGCGTACTCCGGCGGCTTCGCGCTTTCGAACGGTGAGGTCCACTTGCGCGGGTTTCCGAGCCCGATCTCGGACGTGAAGCTGTCGCTGCTCGTCAACAATGACGAACTGCGCATCGCGAGCGGATCGGCGCGCATGGGCAACGGCACGCTCACGGTCAGCGGCGGAGCGCCTCTCAAGAACTTCGAGCTCGGCGCGCTGCGCGCGGTGATCAAAGCTCGCGAGCTCAGCACGCCGGTGTACCAGGGCGTGCGCGCGGTGCTCGACGCCGATCTCATCGCAAATTTCGCGCCGGGCGCGCTGGCCGGCAACACCACGCGCGCGCTGCCGCGTGTTACCGGTGACGTCACCCTGCGTTCCTTCGAATACACGCGCGCCATCAGTATGACTGCGGACATCGCGGCGCTCGCTCAGCGCGGCAAGCGCACGGAATTCGAGTCCTACGATCCCGCCGACGATCGGGTGCAATTCGACGTAACCGTGCGCGCCAACCGCACCCTGAAGATCAGCAACAATCTGATGGAAATGGAGCTCCAGATGGAGCCTTCCGGGCTGCTCTTCGCCGGCACCAACCAGCGCTTCGGCCTGCGCGGCGCGCTGCGCGTCAAACCCGGCGGGCGCATTCGTCTGCGTCAAAGCGAGTTCGAAGTGCGGCAGGGCGTCGTCAAATTCGACGATGCCACGCGCATCGCGCCGCTGGTCGACGTGACCGCCACCACCGAGTACCGCCGCTACTCCGACTCGTTCGCCGACACGAGTCGCGGCGCAGCCGACAGCCGCGGTTCCACGGCCGCTGCCAGCGCGGGAGGCCGCTGGCGCGTCACGCTGCACGCCCACGGCGACGCCGACAAGCTCCGCATCGACCTGACGAGCGAGCCGGCCCTGGCGCAGGACGACATCTTCCTTTTGCTCACGGTCGGTTTGACGCGCGCCGAGCTCGACCAGGCACAGTCGGCGAGCGTCGGAGAAAGCGTGGCGCTGGAGGCGCTCGGCACGCTCACTGGCGCGGACCGCGCCGTGCGCGAGGCCGTGCCCGTGATCGACGAGTTCCGCTTCGGCAGTGCCTATTCGACCCGCACCGGCCGCACCGAGCCCACGGTTACGATTGGCAAACGCCTGGCCGAGCGAATTCGTGCCAACGTGACCAGCGGCCTGTCCGAAGCGCGTGAAATCCGCTCGAATCTCGAGTGGCGCTTGAGCCCGCGCGTGAGCGTGGAAGGCTCCTACGACAACGTGAACGACATCTCGAGCTCATCGCTCGGCAATCTCGGGGGTGACGTCCGCTGGCGACTCGAGTTCGAATGAGCTCATGACTCGACGCCGCAGCTTTTGGGCATGGGGCTGGGAAGACGAGAGCGTCGATCCCAAGCTCCTCAGGAACCTCGAACCGGCGCTGGCGGCGTTGCTCGGGGCCTCGGAGCTGACGTGTCAGACTGCTCCGACGCTCGATCACATCACTTTGCCCGAACCGCGCTTCGTGCTCGACGCGCCGCACGCCGCGATGTTTTCGCGCGATGCGCACGAGCGTGCTTCGCACACCTACGGCAAATCGTACCGCGATCTGGTGCGCGGCCTGGCGGGGGACTTTGCGCGAGCGCCGGACTACGTTGCTTTCCCGCGCAGCGAGCACGAGCTCGCCGAGCTGCTCGATTGGTGCCAAAGCTCGCGCGTCGCCGCCGTTCCGTACGGTGGCGGCTCCAGCGTCTGCGGCGGAACCGAAGCCGACGTCGGCGGCGACTTCAAAGGCGCCGTGTCGATCGACATGACGCGCATGCAGCAACTGCTGGAGGTCGATCGCACGGCGCGCGCCGCCCGCATCCAGGCTGGAGTGCTCGGTCCCGCGCTCGAAGAGCAGCTGCGCGAGCATGGCTACACGCTCCGGCATTACCCCCAGAGCTTCGAATTTTCGACGCTCGGCGGCTGGCTCGCCACGCGCTCGGGCGGGCACTTCGCCACGCTGTACACGCACATCGACGAGCTCGTCGAAAGCATGCGCCTCGTCACGCCGAACGGCGTGCTCGAAACACAGCGCCTGCCGGCCTCTGGCGCAGGCCCGAACCCCGATCGCCTGCTGTTGGGATCCGAGGGCATCTTCGGCGTGATCAGCGAGGCCTGGATGCGCGTTTTCGAGCGACCGCGTTTCCGCGCCAACTTCAGCGCGGAGTTTCCGGACTTCTTCACGGGCGCGCGCGCTGCGCGAACACTCGCCCAGGCCGGCCTGTATCCCGCCAATTGTCGCCTGCTGGATCCGCTCGAAGCCTGGTTGAACGGTGCCGCGAGCGGCGCCACGGCCGTGTTGATCGTGGGCTTCGAATCCAGCGACCATCCGCTCGATCACGCGCTCGCACGCGCCGCCGAATGCTGTCGGGATTGCGGTGGAACGGTGCCTGAGTCGAGCCTGCGAACTGCCGACGAGGGAGCGACGCTCCACACACCGGCGGCCCGCGCCTGGCGCGACGCTTTCCTGCGCGCACCGTACTTACGGGACGCTCTGGTGCAGCGCGGAGTGTTCGTGGAGACCTTCGAAACGGCGGTTACGTGGTCCCGTTTCGAGGAGCTGCATGCCGCGGTCGAACAGGCCGCGCAGAGCGCCCTGCCGCAGAGCCGCGGGCAGTGCATCGTGACGTGCCGGCTCACGCACGTGTACCCCGACGGTGCCGCGCCTTACTTCACCGTGCTGGCCCCCGCCGAGCACGGCAGCGAGCTCGCGCAATGGCAGCGTGTAAAGGATGCCATGACCTTTGCGATGCTCGAGCACGGCGGGACCACCACCCATCACCATGCCGTCGGTCGAGACTTCAGAAAGTACTATGAGACCGAGCGTCCGGCGCTCTTTCTCGAGGGCCTGCGCGCGCTGAAGAACCATTTCGACCCGGGCGGCATCATGAACCCGGGTGTGTTGCTCGCTCCCTGAGTGCTACGCTCTTCGGCGTGAAGGTTCGGTTGATTCGAGAGTACCGCTTCGAGGCCGCGCACCGGCTCCCGCACGTGCCGGAGAAACACAAATGCGCACGCCTGCACGGTCATAGTTTTCGCATCGAGCTCGCGATCTTCGGCCCGGTGAACCCTAAAACCGGCTGGTTCATCGACTACGGCGACCTCGATGCGATCTGGCAGCCGCTCCACGATCAGCTCGATCACAACTACCTGAACGAAGTACCCGGACTCGAAAACCCGACCAGTGAAGTGCTGGCGCACTGGCTCTGGGAAAAGCTGAAACCGCGCTTACCCGGGCTCGTGCGCGTCACCGTGCACGAGACGTGCGACGCCCGCTGC
>DATHEN010001049.1:0-6216 GCA_035318565.1 Polyangiaceae bacterium | reverse complement strand
TGCTGCTTGTGAACGTCGAGGCGGCGGAGTAGGGCCGCGTCCGCGCGGTAGCACTCTCCCTGCACGCAGAGCTGGCCGCCGGCGACGAGCGCGGGGAACGCGTTCAGCTCCACCAGGTAGTACTCGGCAGGCGTGGCCGCTTCGCCCAGGTACTCGGCGCCCTGGAGCAGCACGTGATCCACTTCCCCGGACAAAAGCGAGCCGTACACGAAAAGTCGCGACGGCTCGGGCTCTCTGCTCACGCGCTCGAGCGTGCCGCGCTTTCTGCGAAAAGCCAAGCCGCGCTCAAAATTCCCCGTGTATCGCGCCGGGCGGCAGCCAGCGCACGCGCAGCGCCGGCGCACGTGAGACGGAGGCGGAATCCGCGCCTTCTCCCGCGTACGTGTCGAACGAGTCGGGGCGGCTGTAGATGAACCACCACGTGCTGGCGGCCGCGATGCCGTAGTACATGCCGGTGGCGCCGATGAAAAATCCGCGCTTCGCGCTCGCATTTCTGTCGTCGTCGTCGCTCGTCGTCGTAAGGGCCAGGATCAGCGTGGCCGTGCCGCCGATGGCTGCGGGGATCCCGAGACCGTAAAATGTGAGGCTCGACCAGAATGGACTGCCGCGGCCCACCTCGTACTCTGCGCTGACGCGCGCGCCGGGCTCGTGATCGATCTCGTTGGGAACGTCGATGCGCGCTGCTCTCACGTCGCGCGTCTTGCGTCGATCGAGATAGTAGCCACTGCGCGGCGCGACCCAGCGCTCGCAGGGCAGCTGACACAGTGTCCTGCCGTCCGCGTCGTGCAGCGACCAGCGCTCGTCGCTGTCGTCCGGCGCAGGGATGGCGATCAACACGCCGCGCTCGCGGGCGCGCCGTTCGGCGACGTCGATCACTTGGCGCTCGCTGAGCGAACGCTGATTGACCGGCGCGAGGAAGATCTGAATCGGTGAAGCGCAATCGCGCACGGGCGCCTCGTCGCTATTTTCGGCGCAGCTGTCCGCGTCGCCCGCTTGGCGAACCACGCTCTCCTGACTCTGACGCTTCACCGAGGCACCCATGTCGCCCACGCCCACGCCGCCGCCCGCCGAGAGCGAGCCTCCGGACATGAGCCTGAAGGCACCTATGCTCACCGCCGTCACCACGTGAGTTACGGAGCGACAGCCCTCGTCGTCCGGCAAGCTCGGCAGCGCGTCGAGCCGGCGCTGACCACCGACGGTCGTGCGCACGGCGAGCCGGCCGGCGCGCTGCAGCTCGCCCTCGAGACCGAGCGCGCCCAGAGGGAGCTTGGCGTACAGCTCGTCGGCGTCCGAGATCTCGACGGTGTCCGTGGAAAGGGTGGTGCGGCGCCACGCGTAGCTGCCGGGCACTCGGCAAGTTTCAACGATGCTCAGCTCACAGCCCGAATAGGCGACGGCCACCGCTTGCGTCGAGAGCAGACTCTCGAAGCGCGCTTTCTCCGAAGCAGGCCACTCGGTTACGAGCGGGCTCTCTTGATTCTTGGAGATCTGGCACTTGGCGAGCGGCGTGGGATCGCTCGGCGCGGAGGCGGGTGAATGCCCTTCACCGAGGCCGCCCGCGCCACAACCCGCCATCCACAGCGAACCGACGACCATCGCGCAACCGAGCCCACTTCGCAGCATGACCTGCGATCATAGCCCGTGGTTTTTCCGTTTCCGAGTCTGCACCTACGCGCGGCTTCGCTCGTGTGTGCTGGCACGCGCGCGTGTGCGATGCTAGCGACACATGTATGCGCACTAGTTCGGGTCTGCCCCGGGTTCGAGCGGGACTTCTGCTTCTGAGCTCGTCGCTGCTGGCGGCCGCACCGGCACTCGCCAGCGCGAACGCGGACCTGAACGCAGCGGAAACGCGCGCGCGCGTCCGTGCTGCAACCGTCACTCTGCCCGCCAAGGGCTGCGCCGGATCGGTAGTAGGCAGTGATCGCCTGGTGGTCACCGCCGCGCACTGTGTGCCGCGCGGAGCGGAGAGCGTGGCGGTGCGCCTGCCGGACCGTCGCTCGCTACAGAGCAGCGTGCTGCACCTCGATCGCATGCGCGATGTGGCACTGCTCGAGCTCGAGCAGCCGTCCGGGGCAGCGCCGCTCGAGCTGGCGGCGGACGTTCCGGCGCCCGGCGGCCATGTGCTCTTCGTGGGGCGCATCGATCGGGCCTCCCGCGCGCAGACAGCGGAGGTGAAGCGCATCGGTCGCTGCCCCTCGCTGCCGGATATCGATGACGCCGTGTTCACGAACATCAAAGCGAAACCGGGTGATTCAGGCGCGCCGATCGTGGACGAGTCGCTGCGCGTGATCGGCGTGATTCACGGAGGCTCTGCGTGTCACATCGTGGCGCCCACGCGTTCGCTCGCGCCTGCCATCGACGCCGCCAAGGCGGGCCAACCGCAGCCCGGCCCGAGCGTGGTGGACAGTGCTCCCACCGAAGCGGACGATCCCGCGGCGCGAGCCAACGGCGCCGAGGAACCCGCGCTCCGGCGCTACCAGGTCGGCCCCTTCGTGTTCGAACGTATCCCAAGCGGATTTCGCTTCAAGTTCGCCTTCGACTTCGGCTTCGGTTCCGAACGCTGAACGGCGAGCCCAGCGTGAACCTCGAGCTCGCGCCCGGCGTCCCCTGCCCGGTGGTGACCGCGTGCGGAGGTTGTCCGTGGATGCTCCAATCACGCCAGCACGAGCTCGCGGCAAAACGTGTTGCGGTAATGGACGCGCTGGAGCGCGAGCGTGTATGTTATCCGGAGCTTTCGTGGGGTTACGTCGGCAAACGGCTGGCCTATCGCAACCGCCTGCGCTTGCGCATCACGGCCGAGGGGCAGGTGGCCTTCTTCAATCAGCGCAAGCTCGATGCGTGCGCTGTGCTCGAGCCGGGACTCGCGCGCCTCATCGAACGCGTGCGCGAGCTTGCGCGCTGCGAGCCCGAGCTCCTGCGGCGATTCACTCACCTGGAGGTGCGCTCGGCCGACGACGACGGGCAGGGGGGTGTCTGCTTTTACCCCGCGGCTGCCGTGCCCGAGCAGCGACTGCTGGAGCGCCTGCAGGGTATCGGCGCCGACGTTGCCGTGCTGATCGCCGGCGCGGGCCCAGCGCATCACGCGCCGTGTCAGCGCTTCGACCTGGCCGGGGATGTGTACGCGAGGGTGCCGCTCGATGGATTTTTGCAGGTCAATAGCCAGGTGAATCGCGCGCTCGTGGGCGCTGTGCGCGCGCTGGCTCGGAGCGCCCGGACGCGCCGCTTCGCCGATTTGTACGCGGGTTCGGGCAACTTCACGTTGCCGCTGTTGCGCGACGGCGCAGCTGGCGCGTGCGTCGAGCTTCACGGTTCCGCGCTGCACGCGCTCGACCGTGCGTGTCGCGAGCAAGGGCTGCCGCCGCCGGAGCTGCGAGCCGCGAGCGCCGAGAACGCGGCGCGGGAGTGGCACGCGGCAGGCGAAGCCTTCGATTTGGTGATCGTGGACGCGCCGCGCGCCGGCGTGAAATCCGGCATCGAACAGCTGGCGGCGCTCGCCGGCCGCGCGATAGCGCTGTGCTCGTGCAATCCCGTGACTCTGGCGCGCAATCTGAAGTCGTTCAGCGTGCTCGGCTTCGATCTGAAACGCGTCGTGCTATTCGACATGTTTCCGAACACCCGCCACGTCGAAGTGCTGGCCTGGCTCGAAAGGGCTTAGAGCGTCTTCAAGTACTCGATCAGCGCGCGCCGTTCGTTGTCGCCGAGCGCGTCGCCGAAGGTGTGGCCCGCATTGGACTGACTCCAATGGGTGGTATCGTAGATGAACTTACGCTCCGCTTCGGGAGCCTGCGCCTGAGAATACGGAACTTCGACCCATGGCCAGCCCATTGCGTCTTCGTCGAAGTTAGTGTCGGCAAAGTCGACGCGCTTCCAGTACTTGGGCCGCGCCTTGCTGTTCAGCACGAGCTCCAGCGTGGGAACCGAGCCGTTATGGAAGAAGGGCGCCGTGGCCCAGACGCCGTCGAGCGGCGGCGCCATGTATCCCGGGAAAGGATCGTCGGGCACGATCGGCGTGATCTGGCCATAGAAGGAGCCGTTGAACCAACCCACCAGATCGGGTGCGTGAACCACGCCTGCATTGGCGACGACCGGATCGGTGCCGATCACGTCCAGCGGCAGCAGCAGGTTGGGGTAGGAATCGGCCGCGTCGTTCTCGGGATTGTCGGCGTAGGTGCCGTGACAGCCCGCACAAGCTCGCGTGAAGATCGGTTTGCCTTCTGCGGCCAGGTCCTGATCGATCGAGCGAGTGTAGAGCGGCGCCACGATGGTATCGATGTACGCCTGAATGTCGCGGAACAGGCCGTCGACGCGCTTTGCTTCCTGAACGTCGTCGACGCACACCCCGGTGGCCAACGCCATGGTGCCGCGATGGTCGCCGCGCGCCATGCCGTTGTAAAACAGGGCGTGCTTCTTCTTGGCGCGCCACCAGGGCGGCGGATCGGACGTGAGGATCGCGTCGGGGATTTCCTGGCCTCGGTCGTCCACGATTTTCACGTCCGTGAGTGGTTCTTCGCTCCAGGCGAGCGTTTGCGGATCGTGGTGAGCGACCAGAACGCCGGTGAGCGCTTCGGCAAAGTTGTTGCCCACGGTGCGCATGCGCAGCTCGACGTCTTGCGCGCGCGTGAGGCGAATGATTTTTTGCATGTGCGCTTGCTCGCCGGCAGTGAAGCCGAGCGCGTTCATGGCCTCCGGGGTGAGCGCACCGGCGGCGCCGGCACCGAGACCCGCCGTGTAGTCGGCCGTGGCGTTGCCGAGGCCGACGATGATCTGTCCGTCGAACTTGCCCCCATGGCATTGTAGACAGTTGCCCTGAACCACTTCCGTGCCGTCCGTGGCGGTAAAGGCGTTCATGGAGAACGGCATGTCCCGGTTCTTCTCGTCGCGCTCGGGCAGCACGTCCGTGCTTCGGGCGCCGCCAAACGTCGAGCGAATCAGATCGCCGACGCCGGGCATCGCCCAGAGCTTGTAAGGAATGCCGCAGCTCATGTAGTTGCCGTTCAGCAAGGTGTGGCGGCCGCGCAGCGCGTCGCCCCGATCCTGCGGCTCGGCCTCGAGGATGGCGCCCCGATTCCAGGGCCCCGGCGCAGGCTGCTCCGATTCGCTCGAACAGGCGGACCCCGAGAGCAAGCTCGGTAACGCAAGGATCAGCGTGAAACGTCGCATCGCGGCACCTCGAGTGAATCTTAAACTGTTTTGGATTGCGCCAGTGCGAATGGCAAGTGCCGGTGTGTGTAAGGGCGCGGACAGTGTGGCGAAGCGACGACGAGATCCGTTGGCTACGCCTGCATGTAGGTGGCTGGTTTTTTGCGCAAAAGCGCGGCGGCATGTGAGTTGCGTGCGCTGGCTCGGTATGAAGACTCGCGAGTCCATTTTGGGGGGATGGTTGTGCTTCGTGACGGCGGGTTGCACCGTGCTCGGCCCGATGCCGGCGAGTACCGCTCTGAGCCCGGTGCCGAATCCGCGGCCGGGTGTCGAGGTGGCAGCGGCCGCGGTGCCCGGTTACTTCTTGAGTGACGCGGTCCAGGAAGATGACGAGTTCATACGCGCTCCGAACGCACAACTGTCCGGCATGATCGAGCCGGGCGAGCTCATCGATCTTCCCGGACTGTCGATCGGCGCACGCTACGTGGGAGGTGGCGACGGAGCGGGCTACGGAGAGCCGATGATTCGCTATCGACGCTACGTCGACGGCGATGAGCGCTTGGCGCTCGCTGGGATCGTTTTCGGAACGCACGCGCGCGAATCCCAAGAAGAGCAGTCGTATTCGGCGACGCGTGTGGGTGCGGAGGCAATGGCGGATCTGCGACTCACCCCCCGCAGTAAATGGGCCGAATTGCATGTCGGCTTGAGCGTTGCGGCCACGGGTCTGGACGCGGAAGGGCGCTACTGCTTGGACTCGGAGCAGCGCTATGCAACCGATTGCGACATAGGGGGGCCTCCCATCGAGACCTCTGCAGGCGGCGTGTACCCGAGCGGCACCGGGGTGCTGGCGCTTCATTCCGCGCGTCACCTCGCGGGCGTGTTTCATGGGGCCCAGCTTGCGCTGATGGGATCATTGGGAACGCACCCCGTCATCGAATACGGAGAGCAGGCCAGCGCGAACTTTTATGGGTCGATCGGCTTGGGTCTCACTCTGGGATTCGGTGCGGTCGAGTAGTGCGCTGCGCGCGGATCGGCGATTTCGATTAGTGTATTCGGCATGCGGGGCTTTCTTGGACG
>DATHEN010001048.1:0-2135 GCA_035318565.1 Polyangiaceae bacterium | reverse complement strand
TCCCGCGCCACGTGAGGCGAAATCAGTGAAAGAGGACTTCCTGCTGACGCGCATGGCCGAGCGAGCCACCAGCGAGGGCCACCGGCTGCTCTACTTGCAGCGCGCGTTTTATCCCGTGGTCGAAGTGGAGGTGCAGCTCATCGAGAAGAGCCGCGAGCAGATGAGCGATCTGGAGCGCACCGTGCTCGGGCTCTGCGCCCAGGGGCTTGGTGTGCCGGGCGAGCTCGCATTCGCGATGGGCCTGAAACCGCACCGCTTCGGCCCGTTGCTCACGGAAATCGAACACCGTGGTCTGCTCACGCGCGGCGAAAACGGCCATTACGAGCTCGCCGAGCTCGGAGCATTGTCACTGCAGCACGGAGCGGAAATATTGCGCAGCCGGCGCTCTCTCTTGCTCTGTGGCGTTACTGGACGGCCGATGCCCGCGCCCGCGTACGAAGCGAAGCGTCTCGAGCCGCATCAGCTCCGGCGCGCATCGCGCTTACAAGGCCTCGTTCCGGAGAGCGCGACCTTGAGCCTGCGATATCTGGACCTCCAAGCCATTCACGACAAACGCGCCGTCAACCTGCCGGACGAGGCCATCGAGCTCGAGGGCATCGTCGCCGATTCGGTGAAGTCGATGTTCTTGCAAGCAGTGGTCGAAATCGCGATCGACGCGCGCGGAGCAGAGGCTTGCCGTATTCACGTCGGAGACATGCGCGGTGCCATCGACTGGCTGAGCGTCCAACACGCCGTCGGCATCCTCGAGCCGCTCGGCTTCCCCCACGAATCGCCGGAAGCCATCGTCGATCGGATCCTCGGCTATTTGAAAGCCCAAGGCGCCGTGCGCGTCCGCGGGGAGATCGACCCGTTCGGCAACCCGGTCATCAACGTGGACGAAGGCGCGGACAATCTGCTCCGTCACCGCATGGACGAAAGGCCGCTGGCGCTCAGCCTGGGCGTGGGCACATTTTCTCCCGTTCCCATCCACCGACTTTCGCTCGAGCTCGGCGGCGCGCCGCGCGACGTTCTTGCCGGGCGCACCCTGACTGCCCACGCGCGGCTTGGTAGCGCCTTCGCCGAGAAGGTCCACGTGCTGCGCGTTCTCCGCCAAGCAGACGTCCAGTGCCGCAGGACACGCGTGTTCGGGTCCGCTCGCGTCGCGTTGCTACGGGAGGCGCTGTCCGGCGCAGGCATCGCGCTCGAGCAAGCGCGGGAAGTGGCGTTGGCCGCAGAGCTCGAGGAGCTCGTCGCCGGTCTATGACACTCTGTCACAGACATGCGCCGCGCAGTGCTTCCCTGCGCGGCGGGCCTCGTTCATCGCCGGAGTCCGCCATATCGACAATGTTCCCGCGGTCGTTGAGCGCGCGCGGGTCAATTCGTAGAGGATTTGTTCGTACAGGGACGTTGACCGCCAGTGTCCAAGGGCATCGCGCGAGGCCGGCGAGACTGCGCGGTCGGGCCTGCAATTGCCTGCATGGCCGGCATTGCCTCGACGATTGGCCGCGCCGGCACTGGCAGCGCGCCGCACGACGCGGTTAGCTCCCGCCCAGGCCGCCTCCATTCGCGGCGAGAGGAAGCCGGCACCAGCACATGAAATCGAACCCATCGTCACGCCTGCCCCGCCTGCTCTTGGCCGGAGCCGGCGCGCTCGCGCTCTGCGTACTCGGCGCGGCACCGACACAAAGCTGTGGTCCCCTGCCAGGCGGTGGCACCGGCGGCGCGGAGGGCGGCACGCCGCGGCCCGTGTGCGGCGACGGCGTCATCTCTGGAATGGAGCAGTGCGACGGCACCAACCTGAACCACACTTGCACGAGCAGCGGTGGCAACTACACCGGTGGCACGTTGCGTTGCGATCCGAGGACGTGCACCTTGGATATGCGGCAGTGCACGCGCGCGGTTTGCGGCGATGGACGCGTCGAGGGCAACGAGAGGTGCGAGGGTACGAACGTCCAGGGCGTGACCTGTGGCGGCGGGCTCGTCGGAACCGTGAAGTGTAATTCGCGGTACTGCGAGTTGGACGAAAGCGACTGCAAACCCGCCACGTGCGGCGACGGTCGCAGGGACGAGGAGGAGTGTGACGGTCAGGATTTAGGCGCAGCGACGTGTCAGAATTCCTACGACCCAAACGCCACCGGAACGCTGCGCTGCACCGC
>DATHEN010001047.1:0-6566 GCA_035318565.1 Polyangiaceae bacterium | reverse complement strand
GACCTCGCCCAGCATTTGACAACCGCCACAAATGCCGAGCACGGGTTGGGAGCTCTGCGCTCGCTCTTCGATCACGTGGCCGATGCCCGTAGAGCGCAGCCACGCCAAATCGGAGCACGTGTGCTTCGAACCCGGAAGAATCACCAGGTCTGCACCGCGCGCTTCTTCAGGGCGCTCGACGAAGCGCACCACGACCCCTGACTCGTGCTCGAGCGCCTCGACGTCATCGTAATTCGAGATGCGCGGCAGCCGCACCACGGCAATGTCGAGCTGCTCGCGGCCGGGTCTCTTGCGCCCTACCCGATCTTCCAGCGAGACCGAGTCTTCGTCGGCGATGCGTAGCTTCGCGACGTAGGGCACCACCCCGAGCACGGGCTTTCCGGTGCGCTGCGTGAGGAAGTCCAGGCCCGGCTGCAGGAGCGCGACGTCACCGCGGAACTTGTTCACGATGAACGCCGCGACCCGTTCGCGTTCGTCGGGCTCGAGCAGCTCCAAAGTTCCGATGAACGCCGCGAATACTCCGCCGCGATCGATGTCGCCGACGAGCAGCACCGGCGCGTCTGCCACGCGCGCCACGTGCATGTTCACGATATCGCGATCCTTGAGGTTGATCTCGGCGGGGCTGCCGGCACCCTCGATGATCACGAGCTCGTATTGCCGGCGCAGCTTGTCCAGACAATCGGCGATGATGGCTTTGAGCCGAGGCTTGTGCGCGTGGTAGTCGAGCGCGGGCATGCTCCCGATGGGCTTTCCCATCACGACCACTTGAGCTCGGCTCTCGCCCTCGGGCTTGAGCAGAATCGGGTTCATTTCGACCGCGGGCTCGAGCCCTGCCGCTTCCGCCTGAACGGCTTGTGCGCGCCCGATCTCGAAGCCATCCGGCGTGACGGCCGAATTGAGGGCCATGTTCTGCGATTTGAAGGGCGCGACGCGCACGCCCTCGCGGCGAAAGAAGCGACACAGCGCCGTCACCAGCAGGCTCTTGCCCACCGAAGACGCCGTGCCCTGAATCATGAGAGTGGGCGCTAGCACTGCGGCAGCTCCTGCTGGAGCGCGCTCACGAGCCGCTGACAGTCCAGTGCGGGGCGAACCGCCAAACGGATGAAATGCTCCAAACCGAACGAGCTGCAGTCTCTCACCAGCACATGATGCTGGGCGAGCAGGCGGCCGCGCAAGGTCGAGGGGGCGCGAACTCGCACGAGAAAAAATGGCGCACTGGATGCGAGCGGCGCAAGGCCGAGTGCGCGGAGCTCGGCGAGCATGCGCTGGCGGTCACGCGCGAGCTGCTCGCGGCTTTCGGTCACGAATTTCGCTTGCGTAGAGGCCGCCACGGCAGCGGCTTGCGCCGGCGTGCTGGTCGACCACGCCGGCCTGTGCTGCTCGAGGCGCGCGACGAGCTCCGGCGCGGCAATCACATAGCCCACCCGCAAGCCGGGCAGCGCGTGATCCTTGGTGAGCGAGCGCACCCGAATGACGTTCGGCGGCATGCCGACGCTTGCATCGGCGAAGTCGTCACTCAGGGACAGAAACGATTGGTCGAGCACCACGTACAGATGCGGGTGAGCTCGAGCCCAAGCGGCGACGCGCGCCGCTGCCACGCCGACCCCGGTGGGCGAGTTCGGAGTGCACAGATACACGACCTGTGCTTCGGACGCGCGCGCAAGACTTCCCACTTCGTGGAGGTCGATGCAAAAGTCGGTTTGCTCCTGCGCTCGGTACTCGAAGAGACGCGCGCCCAGCGTGGCAGCCGCGCGGCGGAACTCCGAGAACGTGGGCTCGACGATCAGCGCCGGCGTACCGCGCAGGACGAGCATGTGCGCCAGGACCCACAACAGATCGGCCGCGCCGTTGCCGAGCGCGAGCGCCTCGGGCGGAGCCGCCAGCGCGCGCGCCATGCTTTCGCGCGCCATACGCGCCGTGGGATCGGGGTAGTGGTCCAGAGCGGCGCTCCGGATTGCTTCGAGCACCGCGGGACAAGGGCCGTACGGGTTGGTATTCACGCTGAAATCGAGCAAGCGCGCGCGATCGATACCCAGACGGCGGATTTCGTCGTCGTTGGGTCCGCCGTGTACACGCGTGCCTGCCCGGGCTTCGTCTGGTTCAAACATGCAAGACTCCCACGGTCAGCGCAGCGGTGGCGGATGTCGTCATCGGAAATGAATCGCCACGAGCGCCACGAGGGTGACACAGCCGCCCGCGACGAGCAGCACGCGCTGCGCGTCGCGGATCTTGTCCGGCGCCAGGGGCTCGAGCGGATCGCCCAGACGGTACGCGTCCTTTTTCGTGAGTTGAATCCGCAGCAGGCCCGCCATGGCTGCCATCGGGTGGCCGGCGTTGGGGCTTTCGGTGAGTCCCCGGTCCCGGCGCAAGATGCGCACGCCCTGGCGCACATCGCGACCGAGGAGCGCGCCGGCCGCGAGCAATGCCAGGGCCGTCAGGCGTGCCGGCACGAAATTCACCACGTCATCCAGCCGCGCCGCGACCTTGCCGAGATACTCGAAGCGACCGCGATAACCGACCATCGCATCGAGCGTGTTGATGACGCGATAGGCGACCGCTCCCGGAACGCCGAAGAGCACGTAGTAGAAGATCGGCGCCACGAAGCTGTCGGAACAGTTCTCAGCGAGCGATTCCACCGTCGCGGCGACGAGCTCGGGTTCATCGAGGTCGCTCGCATCGCGGCTGCACAACGACGACAGATCTCGGCGCGCCGCTTCGACGCTGCGCTCGAGATCCGTCCTTACGGTCAGACCGGCGTCTGCGAGCGCGCGGAGCGCGAACGAACACTTGACGAAGGCGCACGCGAGCAGCGCCTGAATCACGGGGACGCGCGCGCTGCCGCGCAGGAACAAGACCGCAATCCCTGCGACCGCGAGCGGCAAGGCGAAAGCCAAAAACGCGCCGAACGTAAACTGATGAAACGGAACCCGGGTCGGAGCAAAGCGCAAGATCTTGGAAATCGCCGTACCGACGTACGCTACGGGGTGAGCCGCGTTCGGCGGCTCGCCGAACAGCGCATCGAGCGCGACCGCCACGAGCAGCACCCCCGCGAGCGGCTCGAAGACGCCCATCAGCGTGCCCCTCGCACCACAACGCTCGGTTCCGAGCTCACGACGGGACTCTACCCGGGGCGAAGCGCTCACACGCGCTGACGAATGCTGCTGCGATTGCCGGGTTCGACGCCCAGTGCGCGTGCACGTACGACCCCAAGACTCCTCCCGCCAGGCAGCCCTCGAAGCTGACCTCGGCCCCGCGCCGCCGCCGGAGCTCGTAGACGGGCGTTTCCGTGCCCCCTTCCAGCTCCGAGTAGCGAAATTGATGGCCGCGAAACTGCGTGCCGCTCGGACCGAGGGGCGACGCTTGCCGCGTCTGCACTTCGACGTAGCCGAGCGCTTGCAAGCGCGGAAACATGCGGGCTTCACCCGGGAGCGCACCGACGAGCGCGTGGCGTCTGCCGTCCAGCGTGCGGATCGCGTGCGACAAGTACATGAGACCGCCGCACTCGGCGTACACCGGCCGCCCGCTCGCGCAGAACGCGCGTACGTCGGCTAACATCGTCCGGTTGGCGGCGAGCTCCGCTGCATGAAGCTCCGGATAGCCTCCTCCGAAATACAAGCCGTCCACGTCCGGCAGGCGCGCCGCGGCCATCGGGGAGAAGCGCACGAGCTCGGCGCCGGAGTCGAGCAGGCGCTGCAGGTTGTCCTCGTAGTAGAAACTGAACGCGGCGTCGTGAGCGAGACCGATCCGGCAGCGCGTTCGGCGTGACGGCTCGGGCGTCGAGACGTCGATCGAGAACGGCGCCGCAGCGCGTGCGATGCTCAATATCTGATCCAAATCGCATTGCTCGCGAGCGCGCTCTGCCCACGCCTCGACGACTCGCTCCGGCAAGGCTTGCTCGTCGGCGGCGTGCAGGCCCAGATGGCGCTCGGCAAAGGCGAACTCGGGCGCTCTCTCCAGCCCTCCGAGAATGGGCGGCGTAGCGAGCGCGCGCCGCAGCAGATCCGTGTGCCCCCGGCTGCCCACCCGGTTGGCCAGCACGCCCGCAACACGGAGCTCCGCATCGAACCCGGTGTAGCCCTGCACGAGCGCAGCGATACTGCGCGCCATCCCGGAAGCGTCCACGACGAGCAGCACCGGCGCCGACAACCACTTGGCGATCTCGGCGGTGGAACCGGAGTCGGACGTCGGGTCGGCTCCGTCGAACAGGCCCATCACGCCTTCGATGAGCGCAACGTCGCTGCCGACGCTCGCGCGCTGAAAGGTCGCCTGCACGGCCATTCGACCCATCAGCCAGCCGTCGAGGTTCTCACTCGGCTCACCGGAGGCGCGGGCGTGGTAGCTGGGATCCAAATAGTCCGGACCGCATTTGAAATTTCGGACCCGAAGCCCGCGCTGCCGCAGCGCGCGCGTGAGCGCGACGACGGCCGTCGTCTTGCCGACGCCGCTCGCGGTTCCCGCCACCACCAGGCGCGGCACGCTCAGCAAGGACGCCTCCGAGATTCGGCTCGCGAGTGTTCGAGATCGATCTTCGAACGCGCTCGCGCAGCGTCCGCGTCACGGCGACGATCGCGCCGCTTGCAGCGCACCAGGAGCGTAGCAAGCGCGAGCGCAGAGATGCAGAAACCCTGATGGGCGCGGCCAGCGTGACCTGCATGCGAGCAGCCAGACGCTTCCGATGAGCCGCCCGAAGCGGCGCTTGCGCCAGAAGTCGTCGCCGCCGCACACAAGCCATACAGCTCGCACAACGCATGCGTGGTCTCTCGACACTCCTCCGCCGAGCACGGCACGGCGCTCTCCAGGTCTGCCCAACCGAGCAGCGGCTGCCAAGTGCGTCCCTCGTCCTCGGAGCGCGCCACTAAAAACGGCGCCTCGACCGCGAGCTCGGCCGAACAAGCGAACAGCGCGCCATTTGCGTACGTCAAGCACGACAACCTGGGCAGGGCCTGCCCGAGGGGCGCGAAGGTCTCGCCGGCATCGCTGGATTTGTAAAGGCTCGACGCAGTCCGGGATTGCCCGGCCACGTAGATCTCCGTCGAGTCCTTTCCGAACGCGAAACCAACGAGTTTTTCAGCTGCGTCGAGGGTCAGCACCTCGGCCAGGTCGCGTCCGAAATTTTGCGAGCGGAAGACGCTGTCCCCAGCGCCGTCACTCGTTCGCAACCCGAAGAGCAGCGACGGATCATCCTCCGCTGCACCGAGCAACTTGAAATCGATCGCGGCAAGCGCGTCGCTCTCGTGAACCGATGTCTGCCAAGCGACGCCGTCTTCCGAGTGCGAGATGCGAAAGGCGCGCGGCGAAAATGTATGCCCCCCAAGATAGAAGTTCAGCGGCGCTCGTCCCGAGGGCAAGACCTGCGTGTACGTGACGTCGTCCGGGACCTGAGTTCCCGGCTCGAAGGTCGCAGCGCCGTCCGAAGAGTGCTGCACGGAGTAGCTATGGCCGAGAGGATCCATGGCGAGCGCAACCATGTCGCTCGGGCGGCGCGGGACGCTCGCCAGATCGACGACCCATTCTCCCGAAAGTCCCGCACCCGCCGGGGTCCACTCGCAAACGCTGCCGCTCGATTGCAGAATGCCGTCGGCGGTGACGATGGCGGCGCCATTCGGATGGCCGGCGATGCCGTAGACGCTGCCCCCGAGTTGTTCGTAGCAAAAGTGCACCCAACCTCGGCCCTCGCGGGCCAGAAGGCCGAAGTTGGTGCGCACGAGCAGCCGATCGGCTTCAGCGGAAACGATGACCTGTTCGAGCCGCGGCGCTTCGCACAAACCCGCGCAGTGCGCACTGGCGCGAAAGCTCGCGGTCAGGGCGAGCGCGAAAAGGGCGCACGTCGAAACGCGGCGCCCACGTTGCATTCGCGGCACGAAGCGCAAAACTCAGTGGCAGTAGTTCTGGCCCATGGGAATCGTCACGCTCCAGGGATAGTTGCCGACTCGGTCGAAGGACTTGACGACTTCCTGGCTGAGCGGATCGATGACGACGACACGATTCGCGCTCGAAACGGCCGCAATGATGTACTTTCCGTCTGCGCTCGTCGCGGCGGTTTCCGTGTTGCCTCCGACTGGGATGCGCTTGGCGATACGACCGCTCGCCGTGTCCACGACGGCGATATCCTCGCGGATTCGGTTCATCACGAAGGCCGCGTCCGGCGTGAGCGACGAGAAGTTCACGCCGTACGCCTCCTCGTCGCCGGGCAGCGCCGCCACGACTTCCGCCTTCGCCGCGTCGATCAGCGATACGGTGCGATCGCCGAAATTGGGGACCAGATGGCGGCGAGCGATGTTCGTGAAGGGATGCTCCGCGAAGGCGACCCACGGCGTCTTGCCTACCGTAAGCTCGGGGAGTTTCGTGCGCGCTACCGTGTCGTAGACCAACACCTTTCCGCTGTCGCGACCGGCGGCGTACAGGATCCCGTCCTTGTCGATCTGGGCATCGGCGAAGCCGCCCTCGTCCGGTGCAAGACTCACGTTCGGGGGCACGTCGTGGCCGTCGAGCGGAATGTGGCCATCGATTTCCAGGGTTCCCAGATCGACGCGTGTGATGTGATGAGCGCCGACATTTGCCACGTA
>DATHEN010001046.1:0-3888 GCA_035318565.1 Polyangiaceae bacterium | reverse complement strand
TGGCTGGCCGTTGCCAATCGAGATCCGGCGCTGTTTGCCCGCGCCGAAACGGAGCTGACCGATCTGCTCTTGAAGCACAACGCCGCGGCCGAGGAGCGCGCGCGTGTCGTGCTCTTGTTGGCGGAGAGCAGCGCGGCTCTGTCGCGCACGCCCAAGTCGTACGACGTGCTGCAACGAATTGCCGAGCAGCTCGTGCGGCGCGGCGGCCCTCCGGGATTGCGTTTGCGCGCCGCCATCGACGCCGCGTCGGTCTGGAGTCGCCGCGGGCGCGTGCAGGAGGCCGAACAGTTGCTGCGCGCCACGCTCGCCGACCTGGACGGCGGCGCGCAGGCCCGCGCGGAAGGCGATCTCTACGCACTGGCGCGCGCGTATGCGGTGGTGATCAACGCCAAGTCCGGTGACGTCAAACAGTGGAGAAAAGCTCAGCGTGAGCTCGGCGTGCAGGGCATTGCACCCTCCAACGTGATCGCCGTGTGGCAGAATCTCTGGCGTGAAGAGTTCGCGACCCGTGAGCGTGAACAGCGCTGTGGACCGGTGGCCATTTGCAGGCAACAGCAGCGCGCTGCCTTGCAGAAGCAAACCGCGCGCATCAGCGCCGGACTGAGTCCGCACGTGGCGCGACTGATGCCCGCGGCGCTCGGTGCGAGCTCGCTGAGCCTCGGTTTGCAGTACGCGCCGCTCACCGGGCTCACTCCAACCGTCGCGTTCGATCCGGTGCTGCTCAGTATCGAGTTTCCAGGACCCTGAGCCGCACCCCGGTGCTCAGTCGCTTCGCAGCTCTTTGATCCGCTCGTGCAGCTTGTCCGCCTCTTTGCGGGCGCGTTCGGCGCGCGAGCGTTCCAGCGCCGCGCGCTGTTCGAGCTCCTTGGCGCTCTGCTCGAGCTCGCGAGCTTCGGCGAGCTTGGCCGTCGCCTGGCGTTCGAGCTCCTTGGCCGTCTGTGTGCGTTTTTCGCGCTCGAGTTTCGCGCGTTCCCGCTCGGCTTGCTGGCGCTCGCGCTCGCGTTCCCGCTCGGCCTTGTCGCGCGAGGCTTTGTGTTCCGGCTGCGGGCGCGGCTTTTCAGCCTGCTTCTCGCGCGGAGGAAGCTCGACCCCGGCCAGCGCTTCGAGACCGCTCTCCGGTTCGAGCTCGCGTTCGAGCCGGCCGGTTTGCACGGCCTGCCGCGCCTCGAGTGATCCGAACGCCGCGGCGTGGAGCGTGCTCTGCAGAGCGCGCTCCGCGCCGGCGCCCGTGCCCATGCCGGAGCTCGAGAGCTCGCGCAAAGCGAGCGCCACGAGCCGTTCGAGCTCTCGCCGTTGATCGGTCGTGGCGCGTCGCAGGTCCGTGGGCTGACCGCGCAGCGACTGCGCCTGTGCCGTACGCAGCGCGTCCGCACTCTCGAAGAAAGCGTCGAGCGCCTTACCGTGTCGATGAGCCAGCCGATTGAGCGCCCAGGCGATGCGGGTGGGCTTCTTGACCTTCTTGAGCGCGGCGGCCGCCTGCTTGTCGCCCGCGCTGGTGGCTTGGTTCGCGAGCTCCTTGCGCTTGTCGACGAAGGCTTCGAGCGGCGAGCCGTACAGCTCACTCATCGCGCGCGCGAGATCGAAGGCCATGGGGGGCGTCACTCGAGCTCGTCGAGCAGCTTTTCTGCTTCGAGCAGGCGCTGCAATTGCTGGCGCAGATCCTCGAGCAAGGTGCGCGCCTCGGCCACGACTTCGGGCGGCGCCTTGCTGACGAAGCTCGCGTTGGACAGCCGCTTTTCCAGCACGGCGATGTCCTTCTCGATGCGCTTCTGATCGCGCTTGATGCGCTCCGCCTCCTTGGCTTTTTCGACGTGGCCGGCCAAGCCCACCAGCACCTCGCAATCCGACACGGCCGAGAGCACGAAGCCGCGCGGTCGCTCGCCGCCCGGTGCTTCCACCACCGGCGCGCCCTCGGTCTTCACGAGCGTGGCGATCGTGCGGCTTTCGCGCGTGAGCAGCTCTCGCACGTCGGCTCGCGCGCTACGCACGCGCAGCGGAACCTGCGCGCCCGGGTGCACCGCGTGTTCGCTGCGCACGCTGCGCGCGGCGCCGATCACGGACATCAAGGTGGTCATGGCGCTTTCTGCCGCTTCGTCCGCGCGGCCATCGGCGGCGGTCGGATAGGGTGAAAGCGCGACCGAAACTGGGCGCGTGCTCGGGCGCGGCACGCGCTGCCAGAGCTCTTCGGTGATGAAGGGCACGTAAGGATGCAAGGCACGCAGCGCCGTTTCGACGGCATGCGCCAGTACGAGTCGAGTTTCGGCTCGGTCTGCCTCGGAGCCGCTCGCAAAAATCGGCTTCGTGATCTCGAGGTACCAATCGCAGAGCTCGTCCCAGAAGAAGTGGTAGAGCGCGCCGGAGCCCTCATCCAGACGAAATTCGTCGATGCCGCGCGTGCTCTCGCTGACGGCGTGAGCGAGCCGCGACAAGATCCAACGATTCACGAGCAACGTCGCGGTCGGCACTTCGCCGCTCGGGCTCTCGCCACCGATGTGACCGAGCGCGTAGCGAACGGCGTTGTAAATCTTGTTGCAGAAGTTGCGGTAGCCCTCGATACGCTTTGGCGAGAGCGCGATACGCTTGGCCTGAGGCGAATAGCTGCAGAGCGTGTAGCGCAGCGCGTCCGCGCCGTATGCGGGGAACCCCTGGCCCATCTGCGCTACGGACGGGTACGATTTCTTGAACTGCGCCAGCGCTTCTTGCACCGGTGCGCCCGGCAATGCCTTCTGCACGACCGTGTCGAAGTCGGCGCCCTGGATCAGATCCAGCGGGTCGATCGAGTTGGCCTTCACCTTGCTCATCTTCTCGCCGGTCTCGTCGACCACCATGCCGTGCAGGAGCACGCGGCGGAACGGCACTTCCCCCATGAAGTGCAGGCCCATCATCATCATGCGCGCCACCCAGAAGAACAGGATGTCGTAGCCGGTCTCCATGTCGCTCGCGGGATAGAAGCGCGCGAGCGCTCGCGTCTCGTTCGGCCAGCCCAGCGTGGAGAACGGCCAGAGACCGCTCGAAAACCAGGTGTCGAGCACATCCGGATCCTGCTCCAGCTCCGAACCCTTGCAGCTCGGGCACGCCGCCGGATGGGTGTCACGCGTGACGAGCACGTGTCCGCAGGATTTGCAGTAGAAAGCGGGGATTTGGTGGCCCCACCAGAGCTGCCGCGAAATGCACCAATCCTGGATGTTCTCGAGCCAGTGAAAGTAAGTCTTGGCCCACTCCTGCGGAATGATCTGCGTGCGTCCGCTGCGCACCGCCTCGAGGGCCGGCTCGGCCAGCGGTTGCATGCGCGTGAACCATTGCGTCGAGATCATCGGCTCGACCACGTTGTTGCTGCGTTGGCAACGCGGCAGCTGCAGCGTGTGTGCCTTCGATCCGCGCTCCAGTCCCTTTTCTGCGAGCGCCCGCTTCACGGCCTTGCGTGCCTCGCTCACGGTCATGCCGCGGAACGGCCCGCCCTGCTCGTTGAGCGTGCCGTCCAGGTTCAAGATGTTGATTTCTTCGAGCGAGTGGCGCTTGCCCGTCGCAAAGTCATTGAAGTCGTGCGCAGGCGTCACCTTCACGGCGCCGGTGCCGAACGCCATGTCCACCAGGATCGGGTCGGTGATGATGGGGATCTCGCGATCCACGAAGGGGTGAGCGAGCTTCTTGCCGTGCAGGTGTTTGTAGCGCGGGTCATCGGGATGAACGGCAACGGCGGTGTCACCCAGCATCGTTTCCGGGCGAGTGGTGGCAACCACCAGCTCCGCCGCGCCAGCGCTCGCATCGGCGCCGATCACCGGATACGCGAACTCGTACAGCTCACCGTTGGCTTCCTGATTCTCGACTTCGAGATCGCTCAGGGCCGTGCGGCACTCGCTGCACCAGTTGATGAGGCGCGTGGCGCGG
>DATHEN010001045.1:0-2047 GCA_035318565.1 Polyangiaceae bacterium | reverse complement strand
GCCGTTCGACCCGCCCCCCCCGCCGCTACCCGTCGCGCCACTGCCGCCTGCGTTGCCGCCCGAGCCCCCGTTCACGCTGCCACCTGCGCCTGCAGTGCCGCCGCTGCCGGCGCTGCCGCCGCTGCCACCACTAGCCCCCTCGCCCGCAGTGCCTCCGCGCGCATTCGAACCCCCCGTTCCTCCCTGACCGATCTCGCCGTTGCTGCATGCCACGAACAGCGCAGCCACGCAGCCCACGAACAGCTTCACGCTCATTGGTCGATGATAGCGCGCCGGATCGGCCTCGACTCTGTATGCACGACGCCGACAGCATCCCGTTTGTGATGCGATCCGATTTTTTGGGTGAGCGCACCACTGATAAGTGCGCGTCTGCCCGTCTCACCATGCCACTAGCGCAGCCTCTTTCGCCCATCCTCGCCACGACAACGCGCCTGCGCGCCGTGGAAAATGACGCCCTGGGCACCGCCACCTTAGCGCTTTGGACGGACGAAGGTTTCCATCCACCGGACTTGGATGCCGCGAATATGCAGCAGGGGCCCGGTCCGGATCCGACCGCTCAATATGGATTGTCAGATGGCGCACTACGAACGAACGCCGGCTCTGCGTACGGATTGTCGCTGGCGGGCTCGCGACGTTTCAGCGGCGCGACTGGAGTCGCAGACTGGAGACGTGCAGCGGTTTTGACCTCGACCTTTGCCGGCTCGAGAGCTTTGCCGGCGCCCTCTGGCTTCGTTTCCGGAGCGGGCACTTTCAGATCCGTTTGTGCGCGGATCCAAAGCGCATGAGCACGCGATTGCTCACTGACCGCTGTAAAGACGGGCTTCACCGGGCCCGCGGAGGTCCCACCCAGATCGGGGCCGGCGATGGCCCGCACCGCATACGCCGCGACCAGAACGGCGGCACCCATGCCCGCTACTGCAGCGAGCATCCGCGGCAGCGAGCTCGGGGGGTCGTCCGGGGAGCGCCCGTATTCGTCGAGCAGGGTGAAACGTCCTCGTCGCACCAAGCGGCGCTCTCCGGTTACGGGAACGGCCGGTACTCCTTCGAAGTGAGGCTGCGTGGCGTCAGACATCATGGCCACTCCTACCTCGGATTTCGGCGACGTTGCGCTCGTTCACAAGAATGTCACAAAGCAACCTGCCACCTCGCTGATCTGCGCAGCTCTCAGAGCACTGCGGGGGGCTCGGCGCTCGCACTCTCACCCGCGACCCGCCGCATGCGGCGCCGCCGGAGCACGACGCTGATCAGGACGATGGCAACCGAGAGCGCCGTCAGCCAGCCGACGTTGTTCTCGACGAACTGGCGAATGGCTTCGATTGGCCGCTCCAAGAGCTCTCCGAAAGCGCGGGTTACGAGCACGCTCGTCAGCGTTCCCGCCAAGTTCAACGACAGCCACAGCGGCGCCTTCATGCCGCCCGCTCCTGCGAGCAAGTTGACGAGCGGCCCTGGTGACAAGAACAGCACCACGCGTGCGGCACGCTTGAAGAGCCGCTCGACCCAGCGCGCGCCGCGGCCCATCATGCCGGACCGCTTCTCGATCCAGACGATCGCCGAGTCTCCGTAACGCCGGCCAATCAAAAAAATGAATGGATCGACGAGGAAGTAACCGAGCACTCCCACAGCAGTGAACGTCACCGTCTCGAGCGCGGGCGAGATGAGCACGAGGTGACGGCCGAGTGGCGCCATCAAGAACAAGAGCACGGGCGCGCGCTCGAGCAGCATGGGCGCGAGCGCGACCCCCACGGTCATGCACACGATGTACAGCCCCACAGGGGTGACCAGCACGGCAAGCTCGCGGCGTCTTCTGCGGATCGGCTCCAGCGCTTCCGTGACTTGCACGATCTTCTTCATCTAGAGCCGCCCAGAGTAGGCGGCCACTGTCATCGGATCGTCCGCTTCGGTTGCCGGTGTTCTCTCGCGTTTTCTCGTGGCGCAGGTAAGCAATTTAGCGCTCGGCGCGCACCAGAACTCACCCGAAACGTAACATGGGGGGTGCGGCGATCTTGCTATGGTGCGCCCATGTCGGAGGTACATAACTTGGTGCTGG
>DATHEN010001044.1:0-2274 GCA_035318565.1 Polyangiaceae bacterium | reverse complement strand
CCGGCGAACCGATCGAGATGATTTTCGACAAGAAGCTCGGCACCGGCTGGGACGACTGGGGCTTCGGTCGCCACGACTACAAGGCCGGCGCACCGGTGCAGATCTCTTTCGCGGGCTACGGCGCGATCCTTTTCCACCACGCGTCGCTCGCGCCCGACTTCGGCGGCCTGACCTTCCGCTACAAAGCGCCGGCCGAGTTCGGGAGCTTCTTGCAGGCGGCTCTGAAACTGCAAACGTTGGACGAGCAGAAGCTCCCGCGCGTGGACGTGCTCGACAAGCACACCCGGGTGCTCGCCGATGGCTGGAAGGAAGTCTGGATTCCCTGGTCCGAGCTGAACCCCAGCGGCTCGACGTTCGACCAGGTGGTGATTCGCGCTCGCACCCTCGTGGGTCCCGAACTGGTCAGTCTCGACCGGGTGGCTCTGACGACCGCCGGCAGCAGCGTTTCGTACGCGGCGCGCAAATCACGGGTCGTCGTCGACTGCCGAAAGCCCACGCAGCGCATCAGTCCATGGATCTACGGAGTGGCCGATTCGGCCGAGAGCTTGGGCGCGCCAATCGTGCGCATCGGCGGCAACACCATGACGCGTCTCAACTGGGACATCGGTAACGTTTGGAACACCGGCAACGATTGGTTCTTCCGCAACGTGAGCGGGCCGAAAGGACTGCGCGAGTGGCTCGCGGACAGCGCCAAAGTCGGCGTTCAGGTCGCGCTCGTGGTGCCGATGATCGGCTGGGTGGCCAAAGACGGCACATCGGTCGGTTTTCCGGCTTCCCGCTTTCCGGATCAGCAAAAGTACGATCCCAAGCATGCGGAAGCCGGCAACGGCGCGAAGCCGAGCGGTAAGCCCATCAGCCCCGGACCGCCGACGCTCACCAGCGAGCCCGCACCTCCCGAGCGCATCGAGCGCTGGATCCGAAAGCTGCGTGAAGAAGACGCGGCGCGTGGCTCACGCAGCGTGCACATGTACATCCTCGATAACGAGCCGATGCTCTGGCACAAGACGCACCGCGACGTGCATCCGGAGCCGGTCGGCTACGACGAGCTCCTGCAGCGCACCATCGCTTACGGGACGGCCATTCGCCGAGCCGACCCGGACGCCGTCATCGCCGGTCCGGCCGAGTGGGGATGGACCGCGTATTTCTTCTCCGCGAAAGACGCCGAAGTCGGAGTCACCTTCCAACCCGACAAGCTGGCTCACGGCGGCATCCCGCTCTTGCAGTGGTATCTGCAGAAGCTGGCTGCGCACGAAAAGCAAACCGGAACGCGCATCCTCGATGTCGTCGACCTGCACTTCTATCCGCAAGCCGAAGGCGTGTACGACGGCAAGCAGGACAAGAAGACCGCAGCCTTGCGCGTTCGATCCACGCGCGCACTCTGGGACGAAACGTACCGCGATGAATCCTGGATCGGCGAGCACGTGCAGTTGATTCCGCGCCTGAAGGCGTGGGTCTCGGGAAACTATCCGGGGCGCGGTCTGTCTATCGGCGAGTGGAACTTCGGCGCCGAGCGCCATATCAGCGGGGCCCTCGCCATCGCCGAAACACTCGGGCGCTTTGGGCAGAACGGTCTGCGATCGGCCTTCTACTGGCGCGCGCCGCCGGCCAATACCCCCGCCTTCTACGCGTTTCGCGCGTTTCGCAATTTCGACGGAAAAGGCGCCAAGTTCGAAGACTTCTCCCTCGCAACGCAGGCCGCGCCCTCGCTCTCGTCGTTCGCGTCGCGCAACGAGGCGGGCACGCGCCTCACGGCCGTGGTCTTGAACCTCGACGAACGCGCCGCCGCCGAAGTGAACTTGGATCTGAGCGGTTGCGGAACCGTGCAGAGTAGCCGCACGTTCATGTACCGCGACAAGCCGCCGGCTTTGAGCGAGTCAGCGCCGGCGAAAGGGCAACTGGAAGCGCAGCGCTTCGAGCCTCATTCGTTCGGCGTGATCGAAGTCGCGCTGAAGCCGCCGCCGTGAGTCGCGGCGTAGCCACGCTCACTTCTTCGGAGCCGGATCGGACGGCAGCGCGCCCGATGGATGAAACACGGCCGACCCGATGAACCGCGCCTGCCCCACGCGCTCCACCGTCTTCTTCGCTGACGAAAACGACATCGCGTTCAGAACGATGCACAGCACCGCTGCATCCGCCGCTTGCGCCAGCGGAACCGTGATCGGATTGTCGTTGATGGGTGCGAGCGCGATCAGCACCAGCTCCTTGTCGCCTTTCAGGCGCGCCACCTCGGCCTGAAACTGCGCCAGGTGCACGAGCGGGATCTGCGTGCCGTCC
>DATHEN010001043.1:0-6029 GCA_035318565.1 Polyangiaceae bacterium | reverse complement strand
GGCGATCCGGCGGAACGTATTCGCCGCTGCGTGGCCGAAGCGTTCAAGGTTTACGAAGCGACACCCGAGAGCAAACGCGGTCTCGACCCGATGCGCTCCATTCAAGATCTCGTGATGGCCGTCATGAGCCTGATGGGCGTGTACGGCCGAACGGGTGAAAGCGCTCGTATCGCCGAGCTTGCCGAGCTCATCGAGAATATGCGGCCGCTGTCCCCGGGCGTCGCCCTGATGGCCGATATCATCGCGGCAACGGCACGCGCCATGCGCGGCCAAACGGCCAATCACTTGAAGCGCAAAGTGCTCGAGCAAGTGGCCGGTGACATCTTCGGCATGGACGAAACCGCGCGCCTCACGGCCGATTTGATCATGCGCTACTACCTGGCGCTGGAAGACGTGCTGTCCGGCGTCGAAACGCCCCTCGACCGCCTGGCCCCGCTGGACGCTCACGCTGCGTACAAGGCGCTTTACCATCAAGTGCGCATGCTCATGGCGCTCGCGGAAGGCCGCCAGCGTCGCGCAGAAAATTTTCGTCGCATGCGCGACTTGGCCGTAACCGGTGGCTTGCCGGTCGATAGGCACCTGGATACCAGCGCCCACTACGAAACACTGCTGTACGTGGCGCTCGGCGATCTTTCTGCTCTGCGGCTGATCCTGCCCACGCTCAAGGAGCGCAGCACCCGCTTTCACCACTGGAAAATCGATCACTACCTGGCGCTGGCCACCTGCCATGCGTTGCGCGGCGATCTCGTGAAAGCCGTTCACGACTACGAAGCTGGTCTGCTTCTGCTAGCCGGTACGGCCCACGCCTGCTGGGCACCTCTCGTGGTGGGTCTCGTCCGAACACTGGTAAAGCTCGGACGCGCCGAGCAGGCGTGTCAGACGGCGCAACAGGCTCTCGCGGAATGCGCACACTCCTCACTGCTACCGGTTCAGATCGAACGGCTCGAAATGGCTCTGGCGCTCGCCGAAGCCCGTGTCGGTCGCGCCGGCGTCCGAGAGCGCGCAGCCGCGGTCATCGAACGTGCCGAAGCGCAGGGCAGAATGGGCGTGTTCTTGCTCGATCTCCTCGTCCAGCACGCGCAGATCGGCGCAGCCATCGGCGATCGCGAGACGTTCGCCGCGGCGGCCGAGCGCGTTCGCGTCGCGTGCGCAGAGCTCGGCCGGGAACCGTTCGCGGCCGGACGCAGCGCAGAGCTCGAGTTTCTCGAGTCTTCTGCGTTTCGCCGCGCGTCGCAACCACCACGACGTCACGCGGAGCTCGAGGGTCTTTCCACGACGTTCGTCGAACGGATGCGCACGGAGTTCGGCCGCTGCCATGATCTGGCCGAACGCGCCGAGCTGGCGCTGCAGGTGGTGCTCGAATACTCACCTGCCGCTGAAGCTTTCCTGTACGTCAACGAACCCGCAGGACCGAAGCTGGCGGCGGCGTTCGGCGCGGTCCCGCCGTCGGCTCTGGAGCAGCACGTCCAAAACTTCGCGAGGTCGTTCTTCGACGACGCCCGCACCGTCACACTCAACGTCGCCGTGCCGGCTGTGACCACCTTGGATTCGAACTTCGAGCTCATACCGATTACTGCCCAGCAGGGCGACGAGCCCATGATGGTTGCCGTAGCGGTCGTGATCCACGGCAGGAGCTTTCGTCCGATTCCGCAAGCCGCGCTCTCGCTGCTGGGGATCGGCCTGTTGAAGGATGGCAGTGCGACCGACGCACCCTCCACCGGCCGCTGACGTCGGAGAGGCGGCGTCTACGCCCAGAATTTCTGCGCGGTAGCGGCGACCAACTCCAGCTTTCGCCACTGGTCGTCTTCGGTGACGAGATTGCCCTTGAGCGTCGAAGCGAAGCCGCACTGAGGCGACAGCGCGAGACGGCTCGGTTCGAGCACGGCCGCGGCCTGGCCGAGCTCGCGTAACAAGTCGTCTTGCGTCTCCAGGGTGGCGACCTTCGAGCTCACGATGCCGAGCACTACGACGGAGTTGCCGCCTCTGGGCACGTAGCGCAGGGCCGTGTAGTCGCCCATGCGTCCCTTGTCCTCCCACTCGATCAAGAACGAGTCATACGGAAGCGAGAACAGCGCTTCCGAGACGCGATCGAGCGCACCTTCGGCGACGTAGCGCGACTGATTGTTGCCGCGGCACACGTGAATCCCCGTGCGCACGTGTGCAGGCAGATCGGAGATCACTTCGCGGTCCGCCCACGTGGCAAGCTCGAGTGTTTCTTTCCAAGCGTAACCGTGGCGCTCCATCCGCGCGCACCAGTCCGGATCGCAGAGGAACGGGTACACCGGAAAATCGAGCTGCACGTAACGGCAGCCCGCCGCCACCACGTCGGCGATCATGCGTTTTTCGATCTGAATCACGTGTTCGACCAGCTCGCGGTGCGAAGCATAGGCGTGGCCGTTGAGCTCCGGGTTGTAGTTGTAGGGCAACGCCAGAAACGATCCCGCAGGGAACGTCACTTTGAACAGCTTGTCCGTGATGCCCGACATGAACGCGGCTTCGCGCGCCGCAGGGCTGTCGATCTGCTGCAGACGATCGACGACGTACTGCATGTTCCACTCGATCACCGAGCCGTCGGAAGCCTTGAACTTCGCTTTCGACACTTCGCTCGAGAAACCGGTAATGCCGTCGAACAGCGAGTTCAAGAACATGTAGCGACGAAACTCGCCATCGGTCACCACGTCCATGCCGATGTCGATCTGTCGTTGGACGACGCGGCGCGCCTCCGCTTCGGCGACCGCGTACAGCTCACCGAGTCCGTTGTCGCGATCGGAACCTTCGAGCGCAACGTGACCGGGCGCGTACACGGCTTGATTCGCGGCAATCAATCGCTCTGAACGCTTGAGACTGCCGACCTGTTCGGCGCGGGGAACTCGGGGTGTGTTGCTCATCTCGCATCCTTTTTGGGTGGGCCTGAGGCCATGTTGCGGGTACGGAGCTCGGCGCGCGCCGCTCGATAGCTTTCCGCCGACGGCGCCTGCTCGGCGCGCTTGAGGGCGTGATAATCGGAGCCGAGCGCCACGCCGAGGCTCGTCTTCGTGACCGCCGCCGGGAAGCCGCGGTGATTTTCGGGCGCCGGCGCCTCGATCACCACGTTGCTCAGGCGTCCGATGCCCGTGACCTCGACCTCGACGGTGTCGCCAGGGAAGATGGGCCGCGAGTGCCACGGTGTGCCCGTGAGCACGACGTCTCCGGGGCAGAGCGTGATGTGTCGCGTCACGTCGGCGAAGAGCTCTTCGATGCCCCACACCATCTCGGAGACAGCACCTTCCTGGACTTTCTGGCCGTTCACGTAAGTGCGCAGCACCGAGCGACGGATATCGATGCCGCTCACCAATCCAGGTCCCAGCGGACAGAAGCCGTCTTGGCCTTTGACCCGCAGCATCGATCCGACGTCGGTGTCGCGAAAGTCGTGCACGCCGACGTCGTTGGCGCAGGTGAACCCCGCCAAGTGATCCCAGACGTCTTCGGGCCGAACCGCACGCATCGGCCGCCCCACGACGGCGGCGATTTCACCCTCGTAGTTCAGCAGCTGGCAGTCGGCCGGACGGACGAGCTCGCCGCGATGCGAGTTGATGGACGTCGGTGGCTTGAGAAAATACGTCGGTTGACGTCCCTCGAGATCGACGCCGAACTCCACTGCCCGCGAGCGGTAGTTGAGATGCACGCACACGATGCTCGCGGGCTCGATGGGCGGGGCGTAGACGGCCTCGCCTTCGGCCACGTAGCGGCCATCGCCGAGTCTCAGCCGCTCTCCCTCCGGGCGCGCCCAATGGCTGCAGCCGCCGAAGGTGATGCGGCGCAGCTCGCGACGCGGTCCGTCGAGCACGCTCATAGCGGCTCGACCCCGCCGCCCATGACCGAGAACGCCATGGAGAATACGTAGCCGGTCCCCACCGAGAGCGGTCCGAGCGGCTCGAGCTCTTCGTACTCCGTGACGCCCAACTCTAGCGTCGCCGGGCCAGTGTGAACCGGGCCGCACTCGAAGTTCGCGATCGCGCCCCAGGCTAGCTCGTGAACGGCCGGCTCCAGACGATCGATGGCGGGAAACAGCCGCGTGTGCACGAGCGGCAGCGTCGCGGCGCGCGGCAAACGATCGGCAGTGCCCTCGAGCGTCACACTGGCGCTGAGCACACGCCGCCCGTGACTGCTCGCGTGCGCCGCAAATCGCGCGCCCTTTTCTTTGCGCATCCCGCCGCGGCCGAGCTCCACGGGTCGGGTCATGGCAATCTGTCCCAGCTTCTTCGGAAAACCCTGAATCTGCCCCCTCAACAGCGAAAGCTCGCTGTCCACCCAGATGAAGGCAACGCGCCCGACCTTCTTGTCCGCGCGCACGGCGTGCAGCACGACATACGCCTCGCGGTACTGGCCGATGCCCGGGTCCGCGAGCACGCGCTCGTCGTTGTCGCTGGCTGAACACCAATCCGCGAAGACGACGCTCGCCGTCCCTTCCGGTACGGGTTGCATGCCAGCCGGCAGCAAGGCCGCGATGGCCGGCGGCGGAGCCGTGAAGTCGACCGCGATGATTTCACCCGAATAGTGCCAGGGCGGGGGGGCGACGACGGACGAGCGGCCGCTCGC
Organism: Polyangiaceae bacterium; assembly: GCA_035318565.1. Lineage (GTDB taxonomy): Bacteria > Myxococcota_A > Polyangia > Polyangiales > Polyangiaceae > DATDJP01. The sequence goes on along the minus strand of DATHEN010001043.1, from coordinate 1,451 downwards.
CGTTTGCGGAAGAGTAAAACCACGGAGTGTCATGCGTTGGTCTCCTCGCTCGAGATTCGTTCGCACAACGAGCTCACGCCGCGTGTCGAAACAGCACGTGCACCTGCGCCGTGCCGACGGCGTTCTCGTATTTCGACAAGCGCTGCCCGCGCAGCCGGCAGCCGCGACCGCCCATCGCGCCGAGCGCCGTTAGATAGTGTGCGAAGCGGCCCTCGGGGTGAAAGCGGCTCAGATATTCGGGATAGAGGTCGACGACGGTCGCGTGATCCCCGGCTTCCCACAAACCGAGAATTTTCTCGTCCATTTCGCGCGCGGCGCGAGAGATGACATGCGAGCAATCGTAGCCGAAGTGTTCGCGGATCACGTCGAGAGACCAGAACTCGTGGCTCATGCCGCCACTGCCGAGCACCGCGATCCGCCCGCCGTCCAGGCGTTCGACCGCCTCGGCCAGCGCCGCGCCGAGCGCCAGATAGTACTCCCGGGAAGCAGTCTGAACGACACCGCAGGACACCACGCGCTCGCGCCTGCGCAAGTGATGCACCAGATTGATCGTCGCGTAGTGCTGTGGCAGCGACGGAGTCGTCGCGTTGAGCGTGAACAGCTTGCGTTCTTTACCCACCTGGTGCCACTGCTCGGCGAGCTCGGGTGAGCCAGGATAATCGTAAGGCAGATCACAGATATTACGAGGCATTTCGTCGCTGGTGTACGAGCCGGAGAAGCGCGCGGCCCCCGCGATCACGTGTTCGGTCGTCGTGTACCAGTGCGTGTCGATGATCACGAATGTGTCCACGCCCAGCTCGGCGAACGTTTCGCGCAGCAGGCGGTACCCGGGCTCGACCAGCGTGGTATCTGCGCCGGTCTGGCCGAACTCGACGCGCACCCCCTCCGGCACCATCACCATGGGCTGATGAGCGACGACCGCTGCAGCGACGATCTCACCCACGGCTCACACTCCCGAACGAGTTGCATTTGATCGCGACGTTCTTCACGTCGCAGAAAAAATCGAAGCTCCACCGGCCGCCTTCTCGACCGATCCCCGAGCTGCGCGCGCCGCCGAACGGCGCCTGCAGATCGCGCACGAAGAAGCAGTTGACCCAAACGGTACCCGCGACGATACCCGCCGCGACTCGGCGTGCGCGCTCGGCGTCACGCGTGTAGACGACCGCCGCGAGCCCGTAGCGCGTGCCGTTCGCGAGCTCGAGCGCCCGAGCTTCGGAATCGAACGTCTGCCACGTGAGGACCGGTCCGAACACTTCGGACTGGACGATTTCGGAGTCCTGCAGCACGCCCGCGAGTATCGTGGGTTGGTAGTACAGGCCACCGAGCGTGTGCGGCGCCCCGCCGAGCAGCGGCGTCGCGCCGGCGGCGATCGCCCGGTCCACGAAGCCTGCGACGCGTTCGAGCTGGCGCGGATGAATGAGCGGTCCGACCCGAACGCCGCGCTGTCGAGG
>DATHEN010001042.1:0-4931 GCA_035318565.1 Polyangiaceae bacterium | reverse complement strand
CAACGAGCACGGCCGCCTTCGCGGAACGCACTTCGTCCACGAGGCCGATCAATTGACCGCCGAAGCTATGCCCCACGAACGCCAGCGGTGAATTCGGGAACTCCGCGCTCACGAACTGAAAGGCGGCGCGTGCGTCGTACTCAGCCCAGTCGCTCAGAGTCGCGGCAAAGCCACGCAGGGATTCCGGGCGTGACTGCCCGATACCGCGGTAGTCGTAGGTCAGGACCCGCGCCCCCGAGCGCGCCAGATACTGGGCATAACGCCTGTAAAACACTTGTGGAGCTGCCGTTGCCGAGTTGATGATCACCGTGCCGAGCGGGCTCACCGCCTGTGAGGCGTAGAGCGTGCCGGCAAGCTCGTGACCGTCGGCTGTCTCGAGCCGGATGGGTTCTGCCACGACGGGCTCTGCCGAGGTTGCCGCCGTGGTTACGGGCGTTTCGTGGCGCCCCCCGTTTTCGATGGAGCCGGGCGTGCGAGTCGAAGCAAACGACATGGCGCCTCCTTTCCTCTCTTGCATTGCGCCCGCCGTACACTTTGACCCGCCCCAATTGTGCAGGCCCATGCGGCAAGTTTGCGGGGAGCTGCCGTTTACGGCCGAACGGGCTTATACAGCGCTCATGCAGACTTCCGTGCCGAAGCTCGTCCTCTACGACTTCCCAGCGAAAACGGGTCTACCCGGCTGGGGCTCTTTCTCGCCCTTCGTCATGGAGGTGGAACGTGCGCTCAAACTGGCGAAGCTGCCGTTCGCGCACGAGTACGTGAACATGCTGAAGCTCAAGGAGTTGAACCCCATCGGCCAGCTTCCCGTGCTCGGGGTCGATGCGGAGCTCGTGCCGGATTCGACGCGCATTCTGCACCGCATAGAAGCGCTCGCTCCGGGATCGATGACCGGCGACCTCAGCGGAGCGGCGCTGGCCGAAGCGTGGCTCTGGGAGGAGTTCGCGGATACGGCTCTCTACCCTCTTCCGCTGGCCACTCGCTGGGCAGACGATCGGGGTTGGCCGGTGCCGAAGAAACATTTCTTTGGTGCGCTGCCGCCCATCGTGCGCGACGTGGTGGGCAACATGGTTCGGAAGAAAACCATCAAGGCTCTGGAGGGCAGGGACTTTCTGCGCGGCGGACTGGACGCCTGCTACGAGCGGATCGGGCGCGTGCTGGATCATCTGGATGCGCGTGCTCCAGAAGCGGGGTTCTGGATGGGGGCTCGCGCAACGGTGGCCGACCTGGGGCTATTCGCGCATCTGCATGCGTTGCGCTTGCCGATGACACCCGTGGGCGTGGAGCTCGTAGCGCGACGCAAACGCTTGTCGAAGTACTTGGATCGAGTGGACGCGATCACATCCTGAGCGCGCTCGAAGCTGATCTCGAAATCGTATCGCCTGATACAGTGCGTCGACCGGTGGATTCAGGTGATACAGCCGCGGGGCGCGCGCTGCAGCCCCTGCCGCGGTTTCCGTACGGCGATGAGCGTGCTGAAATGGGCTTCGAATGCGCACACACTGCGGGAGCAGGGGTGTCATGCAGTTGCGTCAGGGCGCGTCGTAGAGCGTGGCGAAGTATTTGCAGGAGCGCACGGCCATGAACACGCATTACGCCGCTGCCCTGTGCAAGCTGATGCTGGGCGCTACGCTCTTTGCTGTGCCGAGCTGCGAACCCAGGTCACCCAAGCTTCCGGTCCCCAGCGCGCCGTGTCCGGCCTTCGTGGACGACACCGTCACGTTTAGCGCGGGCGGCGCGGCATACCCCGTCCGGCTTCACTTGAGCACGAGCGCAGCCGCGGGCAGCGACGGCCCGTTAGTTCTGTTTTTTGCGTTCACCTTGACCCACACCGAGGCAGCGGTCTCTTTGGGGGAAGCGGGGATCGAACGTATCGAGAACGCGGGCGGCGTGGTCGCCGAGATACTGCAGACTCCCCAAACCGTTCTGCCGCGCACGGTGGTTGCGGCCTTGGCCGACGAAATCGTGGCGTGTGCGGATGCGCGCGTAGGCATCGACCCGCGTCGTATTCACGCTGCAGGGGAGTCAGTGACCGCCGAGCAGGCGGCGCGGCTCGCCATGGATCGATCTTCGTACATCGCCAGCCTGGCCGTACACCGAGGCGGCGCTTCTTACGAGCCACCGCAGACGAACGACCGGTTCGCCGCCTTGATCACGCTCCGGTTTGCGCCCTTCAGCCCGGACATCGACGGACCTTTTGCGAGCAAGGCCACTAGCCTCTTCAACGGCTTGAAGCAAAACGGTCACTATGCCCTGTTTTGCGACAGCGACGGCATGTTGCCGGGAACGGTGCAATTTTTCGTCGATCATCCCTTCGGAACGAGTCCATCGCCGTACGCAGCAGCGCTGCCGCCGGAATTCGCGGGACTGAACTGTCCGGCGGAAATCGGTCCATGAACCGGCGGCGTGCTGGTGCCGCTCACTGAGCGACGTCGACCACCTGCAGGCCGTCGTAACCGAGTGAAAGCAGGGCGAGGTTGCCGTGCTTTCGTGCTTCGTACAGCGAGCCCGTGACGTTCACCTTGCGGAGGACGCGGGGTACACCGCCGTCCGCGCTATCGACGAGGGTCAGATCGTCGTTCCCGTAAGCCGATGCGACCAGCGCACGCTTGCCGAACGCAAGCAGCTGATTGATTTCGCCGTACGAGAATCCGCTCGCGACTTCCAGCGTGGCTGGGTGAATGGCGCCACTCTGCAGGTCGCTGAGGGTGAGCAGCAACGCGGGAGTGGCCTGTGGTTGCGCGCCACAGCCGCCAGAGCCCCCCAAGCCACAGCCACCGGGCGGGTAGGAGTAGTAGTAGTAGCGGCGGCCGAGGCCCACGAAGACCCGGTCGTCTCCCACCGCGGCGCTGCCGACGTTCAGACCATTTGGAACGTCGAAGCTGCCTTCGAGCGCAGCGGTGTTGCCGTCGATCCGCACCTGCCGAATCGTCTGCTGAACCCAGGTGCACGTGCCGACGTAGTAGTTCGTGAAATCCCGCGGCGTGAAGCTGCCGCCCTGCACAGAACAGGTGGTGTACGGCACGTCGTTTTGAGCCGTGCGCCGGTAGTCGACCGTGATGGCGCGTTTGCTCGTCGCGTCCCAGGCCAGTAGCGACCCTGGGACGTTCACCTTCTCCAGCAAGCGCGGGGCGGCAGGGTTCGATACGTCCACCCGGTCGAGATAGAAACGCACTTTGCTGGCATCTACGGACGTTTCGTAGTGGCTCGTGAGCACGGTCGTGCCGTCCGCAATCAGGCCGCTGATGCCGGCGAAAGGCAGGTCGAGCCTGCGCGCGTCGATGTCGCTCGGCGTGGAGGCGTCGATGACGTCGAGCCAGGTCTTGGGAGGGAGTCGCACGCCGGTCAGCGGATCGTACGCCTGCTGGGCGCGCGCCAGGACGAACGTGCTGCCGACCTGAACGACCGACTCGCCCGACGCCACGACTCCAGCATAGCCGCCGATGCCGGAGCCGACGTACTGATCCAGCGTGCCCAGCGTCTTGTTGGCTTCGAGCTTCGGCGCGCTGCGATTGGCGAAATTCACGACCGCCAGGGCGGAGGTGCGAGTCCAGTTGGGATAGCTGTAGTCCTCGTAGAGCACGTAGGCGCGCGAGCCGTGAGCGAAGAGCTGGCCGTCGCTGACGTAGCTGTAGTTGCAGCTGCCCGTGGCTGCGCTCGTGAGCTCGATACTGCCCAACCCTTGCGGCGAGTCCGGCTGGGTGACGGGCGTGACGTCGAGCGTGGCGATGCCGCTCCACCAGTCGCCGCCCAGACGCACGATATGGTCGGCTAGCCCAGCGCTCCGCCGGACTTGCCGTGCCAGGGCCACCGAATCGAGCAGACGGGGCGCGCCGCGGTTCGTGATGTCGAACGTCTGGACCCGCTCGTCGGACACCGTGAACAGCGCCTCGCGGTGAGTCAGGGCGCGGCGCGCTTCGCCGCGCACCGGCGCGACGCCGCCCAGCGCGAGCGTGTCGCGCGTGAAGTCGATGAGCTGGATGCCGCTCATGTAGGTGCTGCCGCACCCGGAGGGATCAGACGTTTTCGTGTTGCCGCTGAACGGAACCAGAATCAGGCCCTGGGCATCGAGCACCTTGAAGGCCTTTTGAATGCGATCTTGATCCTCGGGCAGGCTCGCCCAGCTGCCTCCGAAATTGACGCGCCGGATCAGTGTTGGGTTGTCGAGATTCGACACGTCGAACAAGTTCACGTGCAGCGCGCCCTGTGTGTTCTGCTGATCGAAGCCCAGGCCAATCAAACGATCCCCGCGCGGCTCCATGTGATAAATGAAGCCTGGCATCTCGAGCTCGCCTGCCTGGCGCGGCCGCGCCGGATCACTGAGGTCGATCGTGAACAGCGGGTCCGTACGCTGGGCGGTGATGGCGTACGCGCGCGTGCCGTCGAAACGCGTGCTCTGCAACTGCTCGGGGCGGGGTAACCGCAGCGCGAGCTTACCGAGCGGCGTGAGCTGATTGGAGGAGTGTACCTGGTACGTCTGCACCGTGGGTACCGTGGTGTCTTGCGTCCATTGCCACGGCTGACTGACCACGCGCAGAACACCCTGATACTCGTCCATCTGCCAGCGGCTGGTGATCTGCCCATCGGCGCGCACACTGGCGCCGAGCACCAGGTCTCCTCTTGGATCGGAGATGTCGACGACCTGGATCAGGGAACCGAGCGCGCCGCTGCTGCTGGACTCGCGGCCGGCAACGTACATGCGCGCGGCAGTAACCGTGATGCTGCGCTTGCCCCAACCCCACTGATCCTGAACGTCGTCGAAGGCCAGCTCGTCGACCTTGCGCACGCTGGCCGGGTTGCTCACGTCCAGGCTCGTGACGATCGTGCGCGGCACGGCGGCGCAGTGGTAACACGAGCCGTTCTGATAGCTCACCGCGTACAAGACGCCGCCCACGATGCGCGAATCGGAAATCTCTCCGGGGATCTCGAGCTCC
>DATHEN010001041.1:0-2549 GCA_035318565.1 Polyangiaceae bacterium | reverse complement strand
TTCACTGCCGCCCGCGCTTCGCGAACGAAGCGCGCCCCGGCTTCCGGGCTGCTCAGCGCCTGCGGGTGCAAAAACTTCACGGCCACGCGCTGGTCGAGCTCGAGGTGCATCGCCGCGACCACGACCCCCATCCCGCCCGCGCCCAGCACTCGCTCCACGCGGTACTTGCCGGCCAGCACTTCTCCGGGGCGTACCGGGGGACCGTCCTCGTAATCGGAGTCTAGGTCAGACATGTTGGAGTGCTCGGCACCGGATACGTGAACGCCGGCATAGGGCTTTACTTAAGCTTCGGAGCTTACAATTGTGGGGCGGTAGCCGCTACGAGCCAATCCGCGTTCTTTCTGGGGTGGCTTCTGGTAGCCGAGGTGCCACGGAAATCTCGCTTCCACTGGAAAGATGACCAGGTGGTTGGCTTGAGCAGCGGCTCGTCGAGGGCGCTGCGGGACGCTGCAGGAGCAAGCGATGCGTTCTGGCTCAACGTCTCGCTGCAAGTGGGCGGAGACCTAGAGCCCCGGGTGCTGCGAGTGGTGTGCAGCGTCAGCAAAGATGGCGCTTCGAGTGGAATGCGCGGCTCTCCGAGAAGCCCAAGAGCAGCGCGGCTTCCTCGATACCGAGCCGCGCGTCGAGCAGGTAGCGTAGCGCGAGCTCTTTGCGCACCTCGTCGATGAGCGCTTCGAACGAGGTCTGCTCGTCGCGCAAGCGGCGTTGCAGGGTGCGAGCCGAAAGTCCAAGGCGCTTGGCCACCGAGGGCAGATCGAAGCGACCGGTAGGCAGCGCTTCCGCGAGCGCCTGACGCACGCGGGCCGACGCGTCCGTCGCGCTCGGCAGTTTGGCCAGCAGAGCTCGGGCGTGACTCTCGAGCAGCTCGCGCAGCTGAGGTTCTGCGGACGAGTGAGGGAGCGCGAGCGTCGCGGCGTCGAAGTGCATCTCGTCGGCGTCCGCTAGAAACTCGATTCGGGTTCCAAAAATCTCGTGGTGGAGCCGGAGATCGCCCGGCGCCGCGTGTTGAAAGCGCACTTTCGACGGCAGCACGTGTGCACTGGTGCTGCGGCGGGTTAGATGCACGATGAGCGCCATGCCGAATTCGAGCGCAGCGCTGGGCGCACGAAAGGCCGCGTCACCCACCTGATGGACATAGCGCACCCCATCGCGTTCCGGCACGAGATGGCTTCGGTTGTGATCGTGCAGCAAACGCTGATACGTGAGCGCGCGCTCGAGCCCCTCGCGCCACGTGTTACTGCTCTGCACGATCCACCAGGCGGCCGTCATCCCCAAGCTCGCGACACGTTCTGCCAGCCGCAGCGCGAACGCCGCTTCGTCACCGGACCAGCTCGGCAGCTCACGCCAGAGTCGCAGCGCGAGCAGAGCTGGAGCGCGCGCATCCGTATCGGCGAGAAGCTCAGGGGTCAGCGCGTCATCGGGCAAGCTCAGCCGCTGCTTGATGTCCGATAGGGCGATGCCATGTGCTTGCGCCCCGAGCACCAGCGCGCGCACGACATGCACCGAAACGGTGCCGTCGGCTGGCGAGCGGGCGTGCGTGGGGGGTGGCAATTATACGAAGCCCTTCTTCTCGGTAGCTCTCAATTGCCTACTGACCGCTGGAGCTAGGGAGCGGTCGAGTCGAGAGGGAAGGTCGCAAATGAGACTTGGATTGGACTGGCAATCCGAGCAGACTCGAGTTCGAGGCTATTGACCGCAGCTATGAAAACTGCTGGTGAGAGGCTGCCGGAAGTCGATCTTCTGAAGGGCTTCTGCATCCTGTGCGTGGTGGCCATCCACGCCCGCTTGCTGGGAGGCACCGCGGTTTTCTACTTCGTGATCGACCGCGCGGTGCCCATCTTCCTGGTGCTGTTCGGCGTGACCTCCGAGTTGTGGTGGCGCAGAAACAGCGGCCAGGCGTCCGGTGTGACGCGCCGCTGGTACGTGGGCCGGCTCGTGCGTGTGCTGCCCGGCTATTGGGCGCTCATGGCGAGCTGGTGGCTGGTTGTCGCGTTGTGGCAGCGCCCCGACAACAATCTGGTTCTAGGGTGGCCCCAGCTCGTGATCAGCTTCCTGGGCAGCGCGGGCTGGGTCGCGACCACGTGGTTCGTCACCATCATTTTGCAATACATCGCGATCATGCCCTGGCTGCGTCGCGCTCCCGGCGGCCGGTGGGCGGCCGTCGTTCTGAGCGTTGCCGCGCTGTCGACGTTTCTGAGTGCGGTCTTTCTGCTGGGTGTGATCCACCTGAGCGAGGCGCTATTCGGCAAGAACGTTCAGGAACTGTATTACTTCTGGATCAGCCTGCCGCACGTGTTGTGGCACGTCATGGCCGGCATTTTCATTGCTCGCTGGTGGCAGGGCAAGGTGCCGCTACCCGCGACGGGGATCGCGATCGCCGTGGCCGTTGCCGGCGCGGTTGCCGCGTCTTTTGGGCGACCCGAAGCCTCGGATATCACCGGCCGATTGCTACTGGTCGCCTGTATGCATCTGCTCGACGTCCCGCTCGCGCTTGCGTTGCTCGGGCTGTTTCGCTGGACGCCGTTGCCTGACGTCGCACGGCGCGGCCT
>DATHEN010001040.1:0-5481 GCA_035318565.1 Polyangiaceae bacterium | reverse complement strand
TCCGTTCGAGGATCCGGATGATCCACCCGAAGCCGACTCGCCGCCGTTCCCGGAGGTAGCGCCCGTGCCCGACGAGCCGCCCGCGCCAGATCCGGCTCGACCGTCGTCGTCACCCGAGATCCCCCCGCTGCAACCAGCAGCGATGCTCAGAACGAAGATTGGCAAGCCCGAGAATGAGCTAAGGCGATTCATGGCCCGTGACCTTTCTTGCCGAAGCGCGAGAAACCCCACGGCATATTAACGCACTCGATTGGTTGCGTCGCGCTGGGACGCTTCGAGTAATTTCGGCAACAGTTTGAATACATCCACCTCTTGTCGAGCAGCACAGTCATAACGGCGCCAAGCTCGGGTGTTTAACCTTCCGATGCTTTTGCTCAGGATGCGCCGATTGCAAGGGGAAATTTGGGGCCGACCGCTGGCCGAAGTGTAAGCCCCTGTAGTGTGTGCTGGGACGTGCGGCCACCGTGCGGAGCACACCGAGCAGGACATCACGCGCTGGCTGTTTCATGTCGATGTTGCGATTTGGTAATGAGGATGGATGATTCGACGTCTAGTGCATGAGCGGTTCGACGTCACCACTGTCAGGCTCGATTCTCGCCAAATCTTTCTCGCTCGATTTTGAATGCCGCCTTCGTGAAAGCGCACGGCCGCGTCGGCGCCAAGTCAAAAGCTCAACAATCTTGGGCAGCTCGGCCGCTCTCACGCGCTCTTTTTCGAGCCCAAGGGAGTCACGATGTTTCATCGTGTGTTGCAAACGATTTGGTACAAGCGTTCGGGTGACCGACGCGATCAGCGCCAAAGCTCGCCAGGTGCGCGACTACTATGACGCGAACACCGCACGCTTCGAGCTTCTCGGTCAGGGCCGTGCCACCGGCGCCGTTCATCGAGCCGTATGGGGCGAGGGAGTAGAATCTCGCGACGCCGCGTTCGAATATCCGAACGAGCTGGTCCTGCGCGAGTACGCGGAGCTCAGCCGCGAATTGGGCAGAGCGCTCCGGGTTCTGGATCTCGGCTGCGGCGTCGGAGGGAGCTTGCTCTTTCTCGCGGCGCGCACGCCCATCACGGGAACCGGCGTCACCGTCAGCAGCGCTCAAGCCGCGCGCGCCAGCCAGAGCGTCCGCACTGCGGGTCTCGAAGGTCGAATCGCTATCCTGCAGGCTGACTTTCTTTCGCTACCGGAAGAGCTTCCGCAAGCGCACCTCGCGTACGCGATCGAGGCGTTCGTTCACGCTTCCGATCCCGAAGCGTTCTTCGCCGCAGCAGCGCGGCAAGTCGTCCGGGGAGGCGTGCTGATCGTCTGCGATGATTTCTTGTGTCCGCATCAGCCATCGCTCTCGAGACGCGACCGCCGAATCGTGGATCGCGTCCGCGACGGCTGGCTGGCAAACAGTCTCGTGACACTGAGCGACGCCCACGCGCATGCGGAACGTGCGGGCTTCCGTCTTACGAAGAGCATGAATCTCACTCCGCACCTCGAGCTCGGGCGGCCTCGCGATCGCTTCGTTCGCGCCATGCTGGCCGCTTTCGGATCGCTTCCTATCCCGGGCATGGCATGGCGGAGCCTGGTCGGAGGAAACGCGCTACAGGCGGCGCTGCTCTCCGGTCTCATCGAATTTCGCTTCGTGGTTTGGCGCCGCGCGAGCTGACGAGCTGACGAGCTGACGCTTCAGGCTCAGACCTCCGCAGAGGCGTCCACGTCGTACTCGCCACGGGCCTCGTCGAAGCGCGCGTGAAACAGGATCGGGCGGCAACAAACCGAGCAGTCTTCGATGTAGCTCTGCTCTTCACCGCCGCCTGGATCGGGGTACGTGTCGATGGGCTCTCCGCAGTGCGGGCATGTCAGCGAGATCAAAGGCCAGCACTCCCTACTTGAAAGCAGAAATCAGCTCTTCGAGCGCGCGTGTTCCATCCCGGAACACCGGCCAGCCGTCGCCCACGAGCACGGCTTCGAGACGCGGGAGCGCGGCAAGGCGGCGAACCGAAGCCAACGCTCGCGCGCGATCCGACAGCTTTGCATCGGGTAGCAGGTTCAGCCTTCCCGCCTGGTGACCCCGCACGAGGTCCCCCGTGACGAGCGTGTCGCTCTCGACCACGAACGCGAGCTCTCCCGGCGTCTTCGAGCCCTCGAGCTCCAGCACGCGCAGGCCGGGCACGGGCTCGTCTTCATCACCGAGCCAGGCATCGCAGCGCACCGGAAACGTGTCACGCTCGGCGCGCGGCCCCAGGATGCGCGCCTTCGCCTTTGCGGCAAGCCGCGCTGCATCACGCACGTGATCCGAGTTCGAGAGGAGCACCAGACTCACGCCGCCGAGCGCCTCGAGGTGCGCTTCGTCGTGCGCAGAGAGTGGCAGCGGGTCGAACACGACGTTGCCAGCGGGATGTCTCCACAGGGCACTGTGAAAGTCCAAGTTGCGGGACTCGTCGAAGATGGACCAGCCAAACAACGTGGACTTGTGCAGGTTCTTCATGGCGAGCTCGAGCCGAGCACCTTCACGCCCGGGCTGTCAAACTCGCCGCGCTGCGCTCGATGGATTGGCTCTTCGCGCGCTTCTGGCGCGCAGCGATCTCGGGGCCTTCGAGGTCACGCGCTAAGTGTCCTGTCTCCGGGAACAAGAAAAAGTTGGTGAAATAGAGGCGCCCAAATTCTGGTGCGAATCTCTAATTCACGATACCAGCGAGCGCGTCCAGGATCGTCTCCTGAATGCGCATGCGGCTCGCTGAGCTCACGTTTTCGAACTGAATACCGGCCAGTCGCTGTCCGGCGACCAGCGTCGACCATGCAATGCGCCCGGCGAGCTCGAGCGACTCGGCAGCGTCACTCAATTTGACCTCCAGCGTGAGCGCGGCTCCCCGCGCCAGGGAGCTCTCCGGCGCATCACGAGGCAGGCTGAGCAGCGCTCCCGTGAGGCTGAGATCGGCGATGATGCCGTGATGAGGCCCGTCTGGCGTGCGCGCTAGCGCCGTGAGGTTCGTCTTTACACGCAGTGCGCCACGTCGTTCTGCGAACGCCGGAGCCTTCTTGCGCATCTCGTCGATGCCAATCACCGCGCTGACCAGTAGATCCAGCGTCTCCTCCGCGAGATTCACGAATGACACCTCGAACCCGTTTTTCTCCGCTGCCTCGAAATCGATCTGAGCTTTCATGACGCGCGCCTGGATGGACGGCAGCGCCGCCAGACCCAACGGGTGCAGCGTGAGCTCGAGCATTTCTCCGACGCGTGGCGGCTCCACGGCCAAAATCCACGCTCCGGAAAGCGTGATTCGTGTAGCCCAGAGCCGCTGCGCGGTCCCGCCCGCATAGCGGCACGCCGCCATCGCTACGAGGCGTACCGTCCGAGCTGGAGCGTCCTGCGCCATGGCATTCTCACTATACCGGTTCTCTCGCGAAACGTTCAGTTCGCGCGGCAAAGCCGACACACCATGTCCTTCTGCCGCGTCGGAGGCTGACGCAGTGCCGCGGATTCGCGCCCGTAGACAGCCGATCGACGGTTCGTCATGGGGCGAATACGTGGTGCGAGAGTTGCTTCATTGGATCCCTGCGCGAGCCGTCGTCACAGACGCGCTCAGCGGAGACCGAAGCGCGCGGGCATCGCTTCGAATCGACTGTGCCCTTTGCCCGAGGGATCTCAGCATGCCTACAATGGTTTTGCCGGAATGCGGCCGCGTTTTGGGCGCCGTTGCCGTACTCGTGAGCCTGACTGGCTGCGCCGCGAGCAGCTCGGCACCGCCTGCGCGGGTACCTGCCGCCAAGTCCTTCCGAGCGCAGTCGTCCCCTGTTGCGCCCGCCAACCCCGGACCGATCAGCTCGGACGCCTCGCAGCGCGCCGCCCTGGCCGAGTCCGTTACTGACTCGAATTTCGAAACCTTCCAGCTGACGATCGAGGGAGCAGGCGACCCTCCACTACTGCCGTGCAACCTACGCTTGAAAAATGAGGCCGGAAGCATGGTGTTGGACTTTCACGCCGAGCGCAGCAGCGTGCCGCGCATTCGCGAGCAAACGCAGGAGCTCAGCGTGTATCTGAATCGCAACCGAGGGGATGAACAGGCCACTCGTATGCCGAATGGTCGGCCGGATCCCGAGACCTTCCCAATTCGCGAGATCCTTCGGACGGGCCCGATCGCCAGCGTAGAAGACCTGCCCGATGGCGCCCGGCTGACCCTCACTCCCAATGGTAAAACGCGCGGCGAACGGCTGCGAGCCGAGGTCCTGTGGCACGCGGGCGACCTTTTGCCGGGCTTACCGTTCGAGGGCAAGACGTGCCCGGAGCTCCCCGCTCGGCTTCAAGCCGCAGCAGAGCCGCCCGCCGCTACGCCGTGACGTAGGCCACGTTGTGACAGCGCGGGAACTCCCCTACCCTGCGAGGCAGGTGAGATGAGCGGCGTCCCGACTTTGTTCGAGTGGCTGGGCGGCATGCCGGCACTGGAGCGGCTCACGCGCACGTTCTATGAGCGCGTGCGCGACGACGCGGTGCTCGGGCCCGTCTTCAGCCGCATGTCGGTCGATCACCCCGAGCACGTGGCTGAATTTTTGGCGGAGGTACTCGGCGGTCCGCAAATCTATAGCCGAGAGCGCGGCGGTCATCCCGAGATGGTGCGCCACCACATCGGCCGCAGTCTGAGCCACGTGCAACGCCGCCGCTGGATCGAGCTCTTGTTGGAGTGTGCAGACGCGATCGGCGTGCCGGACGATCCCGAGTTTCGGTCGGCGTTCGTAAGCTATCTGGAATGGGGTACGCGCCTCGCGGTACTGAACTCCCAGCCGGGGGCCGAAGTCGTGCCGGACGCTCCCATGCCCAGCTGGGGCTGGGGCGAGGTGGGCGGGCCGTGGCAGCCGAAGCCCTGAGCCGAGCGCGTCCGATATTCAAAGCACGTGGGACCCCTGCGTGGCCGACCGGCGGGGGTGCGTGGTAGAGCTACTGCTCGGGAGAGTTCGTCATGGTCGTCGCGGTATCCACGGAGATTCGTCCGCTTCGTCGCGCGGAGTACGACAAGTTGGTGGAGCTCGGTGCCTTCGAAGACGAGCGCATCGAGCTGCTCGAGGGAGCGCTGGTTCCGATGAGCCCCATCGGAACACGGCATGCGTCGGCCATCGACTTGTTGACGCTGCTGTTGGTGCGTGCCCTCGGGGATCGCGCGCGTATCCGCGTGCAGAATCCATTCGCGGCCAGCGACATTTCCGAGCCCCAGCCGGACCTCCTCGTTGCACCGCTCGGCGATTACCGCGCCGATCACCCGGCGGAAGCGTACCTCGTCATCGAGGTTGCGGAGTCCTCACTCGCCAAAGATCGCGGCGTGAAGCTCCGTATCTATGCCGAACGCGGCGTGCCCGAATATTGGGTGGTGAACGTGGTGGCACGCCAGGTGGAAGTCTTTCGTGCACCCGAGGGCGGCACGTACCGTGAGTCGCGGACGTTCGAACTCGGCGATACGATCTCGCTCGGAGCATTCCCCGACGTTTCGATTGCCCTCAGTAAAATCATT
>DATHEN010001039.1:0-2676 GCA_035318565.1 Polyangiaceae bacterium | reverse complement strand
CGGCGACCGCGTCGGTAGGAAGTACACGTTTCTGGTCACGATGGTCGCGATGGGCCTCGGCACCGCGCTGATCGGCCTACTCCCCACTTATGAAAACTGGGGCCTCTTGGCGACCGTGCTGCTCGTGCTCCTGCGCTTGCTGCAAGGCTTGGCGCTGGGTGGTGAGTACGGCGGCGCGGCCACTTACGTGGCCGAACACGTGCCGGACGAGCGGCGCGGCTACTACACGAGCTTCATTCAGACCACGGCGACGCTCGGCTTCTTCGTGAGCATGGGAGTGATCGGGACTACGCGCCTGCTCGTCGGAGAGGTCGCGTTCCGAAGCTGGGGCTGGCGCGTGCCGTTCTTGCTCTCGTTCGTGCTGCTCGCCGTGTCGATCTACATCCGCGTGCGCATGGCCGAGTCCCCGCTTTTCATGCGCATCAAACGCGCCGGCAAGACCGCGGCGAATCCGCTCAAGGAAAGCTTCACGAATCCCGTGAATCTCCGCTATGTGCTGCTCGCGCTGTTCGGCGCTACCGCGGGACAAGGCGTAGTTTGGTACACGGGTCAGTTTTACGCGCTCACGTTCCTCCAGACCACGCTGAAGCTCGACTGGCAAACGTCTTACGTGCTCGTCTCGATAGCGCTGGCGATCGGTACGCCGCTGTTCGTCGTATTCGGTCGGCTCTCCGATCGCATCGGTCGAAAACGGATCATGCTCACCGGCTGTATGCTCGGAGCGCTGACGTATCTGCCGATCTACATGGGGATGCGACACTTCGCGAACCCGCAGGGCTTACCCCAGGCGAGCGCCGCGACGGTTGCGTACGTGCCCATGGTTCTCTTGCTCACGTTGCAGATGATTTACGTCTGCATGGTCTACGGGCCAATCGCCGCATTTCTGGTGGAGCTCTTTCCGACGCGTATTCGCTATACGTCGATGTCGCTGCCCTATCACCTTGGAAACGGCTGGTTCGGCGGTTTTCTGCCGCTCATCGCCACGGCCGTCACGGCGTCGGCTTGGGCCAAGAGCACGTTCGGCGAGTACTCGATCTACACCGGGCTCATATACCCCATCGCGATCTGCCTACTGACGCTGGTCGTCGGCGGGCTCTTCATTCGCGAGACCCGCACGCACAAGCTGGACCGCGACACGCACGCCGCAGCGCCCTGAGCTCACGCCGATTCGGCAATCAGCGCGCTCCGTTCCGGGTAGGCGTTCGCGATCCGCGCACATACGGCGGCCAGCACTGAACGGGGCGCCTTTTCGGGCCGCCCTGCGTCGAACGGTGGCGCGGGATCGTACTCGAGCGAAAGCTGGATCGCTTGCGCTGTCTCGCGGCCTGCAATTTCTGCCACCACCGTGAGCGCGAAATCGATGCCCGCCGTCACCCCACCGCCGGTGATGACGTTACCGTCACGCACCACACGCCCCGCATCCGGAATCGCGCCCCACTCCGCGAGCAACTCGCGCCAGGCCCAGTGACATGCGGCGCGCTTGCCGCGGATGAGCCCCGCTGCGCCGAGCAGCAGCGATCCGGTGCACACCGACGTCACGTAACGAGCTCCAGCCGCGAGGCGACGCAGCTGCTCCATGAACTCCCGGTCGGCTTCGGCAGCTACGCGGCCGCGCCCTCCGGGCACGCAGATCAGATCGCAGCTTTCGATCTCTGCCAGCCGCTTCAGGTCACCGAACGTCAAACCACTGTCGGAAACCAGCGAACCTCCCGAGCGCGAAGCCACGCTCACGCGCGCACCCGGCATGCGTCGCAGCACCTCGTAGGGGCCGGTAAAATCGAGCTGAGTCAGCTGCGGATACAGCGCAAAGACCAGGTGAACCGTGTTCGGCATGGCGAGTCCTCCTTCTTAGAGATGCGCTGAGCATCGCAAAATGCGACCCTTGGCAGAAAGGTCAAACAAACCTCTATTTCTGCCAAGCGTCAGCTCAGCGCCATGCCACGCAAGTTGGTTTTCCTGATATTTCCGGATTTCCAGATCCTCGACGCCGCGGGTCCGCTCGCCGCCTTCGAGATCGCGTCGCGGCTTCGCGAGGGCGCTTACGAGCTCTCGGTCGCGGCGCTCTCACCGGGACCGGTTCGTTCGTCGTGTGGGGTGACGCTCGGCGCCGAAAGAATCGGTGCGCTCCGGCACATCGACACCTTGTTCGTGGTCGGCGGCAACGGGACAGCGCAGGCGCGGCACGACGTCCGGCTGCTGCGCCTGCTCCGTCGAGCCGCAGCGCAGGTGCCGCGCGTGGCCAGCGTGTGCTCGGGAGCGCTCTTGCTCGCTCAGGCCGGACTGCTCGATGATCGCGCTGCCACGACGCACTGGGCGCGGGTACGCGACATGCGCAAGCACTACCCGCGGGTGCGCGTCGAGCCGGACCACATCTACGTCCGAGACGGCAAGTACTGGACGTCGGCGGGCATCAGCGCCGGTATCGATTTGGCGCTGGCGATGATCGCAGAGGATCTGGGGCCCGCGCTGGCCCGTGAAGTCGCGCGCTATCTGGTGGTTTACGCCAAACGTCCCGGCGGCCAGACGCAACATTCGCGCTTACTCGAGCTCGGCAGCGAGGCGGATCGCTTCGCCGACCTCAACGTCTGGATCCGTGAACGCCTGCAGGACGATCTGCGCGTCGAAACGCTCGCCGCCCGCTCCAAGATGAGCCCGCGCACGTTCGCGCGCGCCTAC
>DATHEN010001038.1:0-2350 GCA_035318565.1 Polyangiaceae bacterium | reverse complement strand
ACGGAATGCGCATCCCGCTCACGATCGAAAAGTCCGCAACGTAGTCGCGCAGCGGGGTGAGCGGAGTGGTCAGGGTGTAGCCCGCGCCCGCCTGCGCAGGAGCGATGAAATGGCCGGCCTCCGTCTTGCGCGTGCCGGCGATCATGAACCGATCTTTGGGCCAGCCGTCTCCGCCGAGAGCCTGCCCGGCGAAGACGATGGCGTAACGTTTGGGCAAGCCCGTGCCGGACTGCGCCAGGGCGGTGCCGCGCGAATCGAGCATGCACTCGAGCACGGGCAAGCCGACCAGAGCTCCGCCGAGACCCGCGAGGAACGTGCGCCGTTTCATGCTCTTGCCCATGACTACTCCTCGGGCTCCTTGCGCAGAGCGAACGCGGGGCTTTCCACGTAGGCCAGCAAGAGCTGGTCGAACGCGAAGTTCTTCGAGCGGAACCAGGCCAAGAGTGCGTTGACGGCCTCCGGCTCGTCGCCTTCGAGATCGCGACCAACGGCAAATCTGTACAGCTGGCGCACCACACAGGCCTCGAGCTGTTTGGACTCCACGATTTTACGCGCGAGCTCGGCCGGGCCCTTGAAAGAGCCGTCCGCGCCGAGCGAGCCCTGTCCGGCAATGGCGCACTGGGGCAAGCCGTCGTCGTGCGTGCGGAACCGGCCGGCGATATCGTAGTTCTCGAGGCCGAACCCAATCGAATCCATCTTGTCGTGACAGGCCGCGCAGCTCGCGATCGCGCGATGCTCCGCGTAGCGATCGTACTTGCACAGCTGATCCGGGCTACCAGGCGGCTGATCCACGTCCACGTTGGCCGGCGGCGGAGAGATCTTCTCACACAAGAGCCGCGCTCTCACGAAGATGCCGCGCTGCGTGGGGCTGGTGTCCGAGAACTTGCTGAACGCGGCGAGCACGCTGCCGTGCGAAAGGATCCCGGCGCGACCACTCTCGGCGTACGGCACCCAGCCGGCGCCCGACGCCGGCGCGGGCAGGCCGTAGTGCTGAGCGAGCCGCGTGGTCAGGTGTGTCTCGCTCGCCAAAAAAACGTCCAGATAACTGCGCTTGTCCTCGAACACGACGCGGTCGATGAGCTTGCTCGTTTCCTGATCGAACTCAGCGACGAGCGCGGCATCGTGAGGGATGGCGCGGTAGCCCAGCCACAACGCATGAAAGCGGTGCACCTGCTCGCGAGCGCGTGGATCGCGCAGCATGCTCTCGGCCAGCTGGCGGCGCTCGGCCGGCGCGCCGAGCGAGCCCTGAGCCGCGCGATCGAGGAGCGCGTCATCCGGCGAGGTGCCCCACAGCAGGAACGCGAGGCGCGAGGCGATAGCGTAGTCGTCGAGGCGCTGCACGGAAGCTTGGCCGGCCGGACTGCCGACTTCGATGCGATACAGAAACTCCGGATCTTGCAGCACGCTGCGTAGGAACAGCTCGACTGCAGTATCGAAAGTCGCGTTCACGCCCGGCTCCACTGCGAACGCCTGAAGCGCCGCGTACTCGTCAATCTCTTCCTGGGACAGCGGCCTGCGCAGGAACCTGCGGCCGACCGAGGCTATTACCTGCCTGAAGCAGGCGGCGTCACCGGCACCCGTCGGAGTACAGGGCACGACGCGTGCGCGCCGCGCTGGATCCGCCAGAGTGCGCTTGGCAACGTCGTCGGCCAGCGCTTCCACGGAATCGATCAACGCGCGGGACGCTTGCTGAAGCGTGTAGTCGTTGTCGTACGGAGCAAACTCGTCTTCGAGCAGAAATTTCTGCGCCGGACGTGTGGTCTCTCCCAGGATGTCGCGCAGGGAGTTGTCGATCTCCGCTTGGGACAAGCGACGCGCCACACTGTTCGAGGCGACGAATCGAGAAGTCTGCCCGCCATCCGGCGTCACGATGCCTCCCGGATTCGGACCCGCGCCGTCCGCATCCGAATCGGAGATCGCCCCCTGGCAGGCTGCAATAGCACCTGCCGCCACCACCACGGCCGAGCCGAGGTGATGCAGCTTTATTCGCCAGCGCCGCACCGCTCTCGAGAATAGCACTTTTGCGGCTAATCCGCAGCTCCAACTCACACGTTTGCGGACAGGCAAGCGGTGAGTTTTCGACGTGACTGCGGATCTTGTGTGCCTGAGTACTCCAGGCGCTCGCGCGTCCCTCACATATCCCACACGCACGCCAGCGCGCCTGATTATTCATCGCATCTGGAGGTGACGCCCCGAGATCTCGGTCAACTGCTTGGTCTCGCTGCGCTTCCGGTGCTCACGTACATGAGGGAGCGCAGATCCGGTTCTCGCTCGACACGGCGCATTTGACCGAGCTTTCGGGGCGGGGCCACTTGTGATGAATGATCAGCAGCGAGCTCGGAAAGTGGTA
>DATHEN010001037.1:0-5829 GCA_035318565.1 Polyangiaceae bacterium | reverse complement strand
CGCGCTCGACTCACGCATTCAAGATCTCTTCGGCGTGCACTAGCGCTCTGCCAGCGCGTCGCGAGCGAGCCCATCGGGGCTCGCTCATCGAACACGAAGAGGCGTTCGGCGTGGGCCGAGCAAGAACTTCGATCCGAGAGCAAACCTGTCGTCGTGCCGAAGGCCGGACTTGAACCGGCGACACCGCGCTTATGAAGCGACGCGAGCGCTGGACGCTGTGTCCGCTGAACGTCTCGCTACGCCCTAGATTCAGCCAGATACGGCCAGTTCTCTGATGACAGAAACGGACGCTGCATGACGCACTAAGCCGGATTGGAGTACCCGCAGGCGAAGGGCAGCGCTGAAAGCAGATGGTCACCGGTTCGGAGAGTCCGCGAGCGGGGCAACGGCGACGAACGCGAAGCCCGCATCCCGGGGTCGTGCTGATTCGGCCGGACCCTGTCGGCCGCCACCCCTACTGGCGAGCGCGGTATCGGGACCCCGACACCGACCGTTCCGTAAAAGTGAAACTCGACCCGCTCGGGGTGCCGACGGCCGAGGCGAGGCGGACTGGGCGATCCGCAAGGCCAAGGCGCTCGGCCGGCGGCGGACGGAGCTCGAGAGCGGCGCTCCCCGTTCGACCGGCACGGCGCTGTCGGACGCGCTGGACCGCTACTTCAAGGACCACCCGCAGCTGCGTGCCCGAACGCTCGAAATCTACCGGAGCTCGGCGAACAAGCTTGCCGCGTGGGCCAAGGCCGCCGGCGTCCGCTCGGCTGACGACCTCACGGGGCCGCGCCTGGTCGCCTTTCGAGCAGACCTGATCAAGGATCCGAAGCGCGTCCACGCCAAGGGCAGCAAGCGCGGATCGCTGTCCGTGACTTCCCTGCCCCGCTCACCGCACACGATCAACTCGGAGCTGCGCGCCGTCCGGACGATCCTCGGCTACCTGCGGAAGCTCGGCTTGCTGCCGGGGCTGAACAGCGACGACCTGCGCGACAGCCTCGAACGCCTCTCGGCGCCCATTGAGCGCACGGACTACCGAAAGCCGCACGAGCTTCAGAAGCTGCTCGAGGCCGCGCTGCGCCATGATGCCGAGGTGTTCGCGGTAACGCTGAGGAGCATGCCGGGCGTCGTCCACTCGGTTCCACGCCACGCTACGAGTCGATCGCCCCGTTCATCGCGGCAGCGATCTTGACCGGCATGCGCTTCGGCGAGCTTGTGGATCTCGACTGGAAGCATGTGGACCTCGAGGCCGTGGACCACGACGAGCGGTCGGCAGGCGAGATTCATCTGACGGCTGCGACGAAGACGAAGCGCGCGCGCACGGTTGGGTTGGAGGTGAGCCCGGCGCTGCGAACGATGCTCGCTGCAATGCGCCTGCGAAGCGGCGGCAAGGGCAGCGTGTTCGGCCGACTGGCGCGAAGACGCTTAGTACGTTTGACGTAAAGCGTAACAGAGGCTAAAGTCACGCTGGATGATCCGTTGCTTTGCCAACAACAAGATTTCCTCTCTTTGGCAAGGCAAGCGGGTTGCAGCGTTCGATGGGTTCCGCGCCCAAGCTGAACGCAAGCTTGTAATTCTGGACGCGGCCACGTCGCTTGACGTGCTTGCGGGCCTGCCGGGCAATCGATTGGAAGCGCTTCGCGGAGATCGAAAGGGTCAGTACTCGATCCGAATCAACGACCAGTGGCGAATCTGTTTTCGGTGGAAAGACGGAGACGCGCTGGACGTGGAAATCGTGGACTACCACTGAAAGGAACGACTCATGGCTAGACACAAGATGCGACCCGTTTCGCCCGGAGAAGTACTCCGCGAACAACTCGACGAACTCGGCATGTCGGCGAATGCGCTGGCAGCGGCGCTGCACGTTCCGGCGAACCGGATTACCGGCATCCTGAACGCGACCCGCGCTCTCACGCCTGAAACGGCACTACGCCTCGAGCGCTTCTTCGCGGGCACGACCGCGCAGTTCTGGCTGAATCTTCAGACCAGCTTCGACCTGCGGCGGGCGGAGATCGCGTCTGCCAAAGAGCTGCGCGAAATCCGTCCACTCAAAGCGAGCTGAGAAGGACGGCCCAGCCGGGGTGAGAGCCGGCGGGGCCGAAAGGGACGATCGTGGCGTCCGCGAAGAAGGATAAATTGCCCACGTTTTTCAACGGTCGCCCCTCCCCCGTCCGGCACCCGTTCCAGCATCAAAATCCCCCGTCTCTTCGCCGGAAACTCTGGTGCCGAAGGCCGGACTTGAACCGGCGACACCGCGCTTATGAAGCGCGTGCTCTAACCAGCTGAGCTACTTCGGCGGTTGGCCACTGGTTTGGCCGCAAGGGCGGGGAATATGTTCGGCCGGCTCCCGACCTGTCAAGAGGAGAGGCACGCGAGCGGTGCGCCGCGCGCCAGACCGGCGTAATTCCCGCGTTTCTCTCGGAATTGTTCAATCTTCACGGCGAGCCGCGCGGCCGCGGCCCGGGCCATCTCGACCGACGACCGGGTTCAGCGCGTCGAAAGAGACGTTGACCGTGACCGGGCCCTTGCCCAGTGCCAGCGGCAACGGTCCGTACGGGCCCGCACGCTCGAGCGCGGCGATCACATTGCGATCGAAGTCGATGACCCCACTTCCGCGCACGACGCGCAGGCTCAGCACTCGCCCGTCTCGCTGGAGCGTCATGCCGATGATCGCGATACCCCCGCGGCCCTCCGCGATGGCCCAGTTGGGAAACGCATCCTTCCAGTACGGATCCACGCGCCGCACGATGCCGCGGAAGTAACCAATCAGCGCGGGGTCTTGGCCCGTCGAGCGAGCGGGACCAGGACCGTAACCCGTCGCGAGCGAGCGCGAGCCGGGGCCTGCCAGCCCGCCGCTGCCCGGGCGACCCGGTCCGGGCTCGCCGCCGGGACCAGTCCCAGCCAGTCGGCCTCCCGCACTGCTGGCGTGAATCAACGAAGCGATGGCGCTCGCCACTTCCTGCGAGCTGTCGAGCGTATCGTGCGGCCGCCCGCGTTCGGGAGCCGGAACAGCCGCGCGCGCTTGCGGCACCCAGGGGCGCGCGAGCATGACCGCGGCGTCACGCTGATAGCGCGTGCCCTGCGGCGCGAACGGACTGCCGAGCCCTGAGCGCCTGACTTCGCTGCCGCTCTCCGCGGCGCCCTCCGGCGACTCGGGTCCGCGACCGGCCTCCAGCGCTGCACCGCCGAGCGTTCCTCCCGGCGTCGCAGGAAGCCCACCGAACAGCAAGCCGTTCGCCGTCTGGGTTCTGGAGGGGTTACGCCGCTCCGGCAGCCGACCCGAACCGCTCGCGAGAAACGACAGCTCCATGGGCTGCGGTGTGGCCCGTCTGTCGTCGAGCGAACGCCGCTCGGACTCGGTCGAGAGGCGCTGCACCTGGCTGCGATCGAGACGGTTCAGCGGATCGCGATCGAGCGTGAGCTCGTCGTTACTGTCCGCGAGGTTCAACGCAGACTCTCGAACTTCGTGCGTTCCACCGCGGCCGCTGCGTGTCTGGTCGGGCCGCGGCAAACGCTCCCCGCCGCCGGGCAGCATGCGCGCCGGACGCGGACGCACGTCGGGGTCGGCCCGCGTGGTGTTGCCCACGCTGGACATCAGCGGCAGAGCGACGGCAGGAGAGTCCACCGAAACTTCCACCTCACGCGTTTCGGATGACTCGCGAGCTGCAGAGCCGCCGAGCGAGCGTGACAGCAGCCAAGCACCCGTCAAAAGGCCGAGCGCGTGCAGCACGACCGACGTCGCGAAAGCCGAAGGTGCTGCCAGCCTCGGGCGCATCAGCTGGTATTCTGAACGCTCGCCACGGCTCTAGCCAGCCGCGTGCCGAAACGCCGGCAAGCGTTCTGGGTCGTCAGCTCAGCGAGTGCTTCGGGCGCCGTGTTGCGCAGTGCGGCCACGCAGGCGGCGGTATGTACGACGTAGGCCGGTTCGCACGGCCGGCCGCGCTTGGGAACGGGAGCCAGATACGGGCTGTCGGTTTCGAGCAGAATGTTCCGATCGGGAGCCCAGGCCGCAACTTCACGAATCTGCTTGGCGTTCTTGAAGGTCACGATGCCGGAGAACGAAAGATCGAAGTTCAGCTCCAGGGCCTCTCGAGCGAAGCCCAGATCCTCGCTGAAACAGTGAATCACGCCGCCCACGTCGCGCGCCTGTTCCTCGCGCAGGATGTCGAGCGTGGCGCGTGCCGCGCTGCGTGTATGAACGACGATGGGTTTGCCGAGCTCACGCGCCAGCGCAATGAAGCGGCGGAACACTTCCCCCTGAACGGCTCGCGGGGAGTGATCGTAATGGAAATCCAGGCCGATCTCGCCGACGGCCACCACGTCGGCGCTCTGCGCCAGCTCGGCGAGCTCCTGCTCCAGGGCCGGATCACTGGCATGGGCGTCGTGAGGATGAATACCGACCGTCGCCGCGACGTCCGCGCGACGTCCCGCGAGCGCTAGCGCTTGCCGCGCGGATTCCAACCCTCCGACCCCCACACACACGAAAGCGCCTACCCCGGCGCTCTTGGCTCGGCTCAAGAGCTCGTCGGCTTCCTGGGTGTACTTTTCATCGAGGTGACAGTGTGTGTCGATCAACATGGGCGGTACCTGGGCTGACGTACTAGTCGGATCCACTGGTGGAAGCGTGACGCACACGCCTGCGCAGGAACAATAACCCCAAGCCGAGCGCAAGCACGCCGCCGGCCACCAGGAGCTCATTCGTCGTGGCGCCTTGCGCAATCATCACGATGGCCAGGAGCGCGAGCGGCGCCGGCAACATGTGCCAGCGCGTGAGTCCGCCAACGCGGCGCGCCGCCAGCACCAGCAGAGCCGCCGCCGTGACTCCGTATTGAGCCAGCACCGCAACGCTGGAGAGCGCCAGAAGCTCGCCGAGCGCACCGAGCTGCGCCAGGACACACACCACGAGCACGGTGATCCAGAGCGCTCGCTGCGGCACGCGACGCGCGTCTTCGCGGCCGAGCCAGGCGCCGAGTCCCTCGCGGGTGCCCAACGCGGTGAGATAACGCGGGCTCATTGCGACCATGCCGAGGCAGATGCCAAAGGCGGACACGTTCGTGCCCACTTCCATGAGACTCGCGAGGTTTTGCCCACCGAGCGCTCGGCCCGCCTCGACCAACGGCGCATCCGCTCGAGCCAGGCCGGGTAACGACCAGACGCAGGCTGCATGCAAAAGCACGTACAGGACGGCCGCCCCCAGCGGCGCGGCCAGAGTGGCAAAGGGCACGGCGAACCGCGTGTTTTTGACGTGCCCCGCCGGCACCGGCACGATCTCGAAGCCCTGCAGCGCAAACAGCACCACGAGCATTGCGCGCTGGAACGAATCGAAGCTCACCACCGACTCCTGTACTGCCGGCGCGCTCGGTCGGACCCACAGGAACGCGGCGATCAACACGAACAGCGGTACGAGCTTGAGCACCGTGACGGCGTCCCAGGCCGCCGCACTCGGCCGCAGACCGGCCGCGTTCACGGCAGTCACCACGGCCAGCACGATCAAGGCGAACATACGCACGCCGGCTTCCCCCGAGAAGCCGAGTGGAGGACCCGCGTGCTGTGCGAGGCCAACCACGACGGCCGAGGTGCTGAACAGCGCCGAAACGTATGCGATCCAGCCCACGCCGAACGCCACCCGCGGGCCGAACGCTTCTCTCGCCCAAACGTACGGACCCCCATCTCGATCGAAACGACCACCGAGCGCGGCATACGTGAGCGCGATCGGCAGTAGAGCCAGCGCGGTCACGATGTACACGCTCAAGCCTGCCGGCCCGGGCACGCGCGCGGCGACCTCAGCAGGCGCGAAGAAAATACCGACGCCGACTATCCCATTTAGCCCGAGCGCGAGCAGCG
>DATHEN010001036.1:0-3756 GCA_035318565.1 Polyangiaceae bacterium | reverse complement strand
CGCTGGCCAGCCCCGAGCGCGCCGCAGACGCCTGGATCGAGGCCGTTGCCGCCGATCCGAGCAGTGAAGAGGCCAAAGCCTCGCTGCGCGAACACGCGGCCAGCACACGCGACCCCGCGCCGCTCGTCGAAGCGTTTATCCGCGTGGGTCTCGCCGAGGAATCGGCGGCGCTCGCTGATCGCGTCGCCTGTCTGCGCGAGCTGTTCGTGCTCGCCGAGCAACGCCTGGCCGATCCGGGGCTGGCGCTGTGGGCGGTCCGCACCCTGGTGCGTTTGAGCAGCGAGGACGAAGAGTCGCGTCAGGCGTTGCGCCGGCTGGTGCCGCGCGCACGCTTACAAGACGAAGCGCTCACCGAAGCGCGCGCGGCGCTGCAGACGTTGCATGGACCTGCGCGCAGCGCATGCTTGCGGCGCGCCGCGACGATCCTGCAGGGACGCCCGGATCGAGTCGACGAGTACGTGCCCATCTTGCGGGAGCTGCTCGAGCACGCGCCCGACGAGCGCGTGTGGCCGGCGACGCTGGCGCGGGTGTTGTCGCGCTACGGCCGCGTCTCCGACATCATTGCTGAGCTCGGGCCCGTGGCGGAGCGGACAGAGGGCGCGGAGAGCGAACGCCACGCGCTCGCTCTCGCGGCGGCCAAGCGCCGGAGCGGTGACGACGCGGGCGCGCTGGCCGCGCTGCGCCCTTTCTTGGCAGGCGCGCGCGCGCACCCCACGGCACACAGTTTCATCTTGCTGCTTGCCACACGGCTCAGCGACGACCCCGCGCGCTCCGAGGCGCTGCTCCGTTTGGCGGTACCGCTTGCGCCGCCGCTGCGCGCGATGCTGGCCAGCGTGGCTGCCGAGCTCTGCCTCGCCACTGGGAACGTCGCGGAGGCGCGGGAAGCGGCGGAGCTCGCGTGCGCGGCTGACCCGTCTGCTGCGAGACCGATCGCGGTGCGCGCCGAGATCGCGCTCCGCGAAGCTGCAGGCACGAGCGTCCAGGAGCTCGAACGTGCCATGGCCGTGCTGATTCCGCGCGCGGCGCTGTGCGACGCGCTGTGCGAGGCTTACGTCACGCTCGAGAATCCCGGCCTCGCGCTGGCGTTTGGGCAGCGCGAGCTTTCGCTATGCCCGGCATCCGAGGCGCGTTTGCGGCGCTTTCTCGCGCGCGTGACGGCCTTGGGCGACGCGGCCAAGCTCGCTGACGCGCTCGTCTGGTTGATGTCTCAGTCGCAGCCGCTCAAGGGTGTGGCTGTCGAGCTGGTTCAGGCCTTGCGCGCGCTGTCCGCTTTCGATCGCTCACGCGCGCTCGCCGTTGCGCGGCGCGTACTGGACGTGCTCGGGCCGAACCTGGGCGAAGTGCGTCAGGCGCTGCTCGAGGTCGCCGATTCACTTGCGGAGCCGGCGCTCGCTCTGTCCGTGCTCGAGCGCTGGTTGGCCACGGGTGCCGCGGGCGCCGTACGCGCAGAGGTGCTGCTCGAGCTGTTCGAACGCCGGCTCGCGGTGGGGGACGCGGACGGCGCGCTGCGCACGCTGTGCCGCGCCCTGACCGATGGCGCGGCGCCGGATCGTATTCTGCTGGCTCTCGCCCGCGTCCCCGGCCCGCAGAGCTCGGACGGTGAGCTTTCCGCGCTCGAAGCGCGAGCAGAAGCCCTGGCGCTCGCACCGATCGCGGAACCTGCGACCACCGCTCGCGCGCTGCGTGAGCTCGGAGCCGCACGCTGGGACCTGTGCTCGGACTACGCCGGCGCGGTTCGCCTTTGGGAACGCGCCGCGGCGCTGGTGCCGGAACAGGGCCCTGCGTGCTTCGCTGCCGACCTGCTCGCATTTGCCGGACCCGTCGCTGCCGTGAAGCTCCTCGTGGAGTGGGCCGAGCGCACGCGCGAGCCTTCCGGAACGGCGCTCGCCTACGCGCTCGCCGCCGGCATCGCGCTCGAGGCGGCCAAAGGCCGGCTGGCGCTGGCGCTCGCGGCGCGCTCCCTCGAGCTGGATCCTCGGCGCGCCGACGCGCTGGCCGTGGCCGAGCGCGCGGCCACTTCGGACGACACCGAACAGCTGGCGCAGATTTACGAGCGTGTGGCGAACGCAGCGCTCGGTCGTTACGGCGAGCGCGCGGCGAACTACCGCGCTGCGCGCCAGCTCGAGCGACGCGGTGATGCGCCGCGTGCGCTAGGGCGAGCCATTCGTGCGTTCGAGGCGGTACCGAGCGAAGGCGCTGCGTACGTGCTGATGACGCGGTTGTCGGAGCGCACGGCGCAGTCGGCCGATGTGGTGCTCTCGCTCGAACGCGTGGCCGCGCAATGCCGCGACACGCAAGTCCGCGCGGCCTGGCTGCGTCGCGCTGCACTGTTTGCCGATGCCAGCGAAGAGGGCCGGCGCTTGCGCGTGGACGTGCTGCTGCGTGCGCTGTCCGTGCGGGCTGACCTGCAGACATTGCGCGCCCTCGGTGAAGCGTTCACGGCACTCGTCGAGCTGATGCCGGAGGACAAAGAAATCGTCGAGATGCGCTTTGCTCGTGCGCTGTCCTCGGTGCTGCCCGGTTTCGACGGACCCGAGGGCGCCCGCATGGCCGTCGAGTCGGCACGCGTCGCGCTCGTCGCCTTCGATTCCGCGGAGCTCGCCGTGCAGGCTCTGACGCAAGCCACGAACGCGGACGGGAGCATCGACGAGTTCTCGATGCTCCTGCCCTACGCTTCGCGACTCGCCAACGCGCCCGAGTCGGCGCGTGCGTTCGTGACGAAGAGCGTGGAGCTGGCGGGCAATCGCTTCTCCAATCTCGGACGAGCGTGCCTGGAGTTCGTGGCGGCCCTCGCGGCGGAATTCGACGACGAAGGCGCGCGCGCGCGCCTATTGGTCCACGCCGCCCGCCAGGATCCAGAAGATCGCGAGCTGGTGCGGCGTGCGGAGAGGGCGCTGCGCAACGCCGGAGATCCCGAGCTCGAAGCTCTGCTCCTGGAAGCGGTGCCCGCGCACGAGCGTGTCCTCCACCTGCTGGATCGCGCGCGCAGTGCAGATGCCGCAGAGGACAGGGCCGGCGCTTACGCGGCCCTCGAGCAGGCGCTGGCCGGCCCCGACCTCGCCGGCGAGCCGCGTGAACGTGTGTTCAAGGAGCTCTCCGAAATCTACGCGCAAGCCGGACGTCGCGACGAGCTCGAGCGCTTGCTCACCGCGGAGCTCGAGCGTCCTTTCGGGGAGCCGGCTGAACGCGTGCAGACGCTGCGCGATCTGGCGGCGCTGATCGCCGCGCGCGGCGAGCCCGAGCGCGCACTCTCGTTGCTCTCGGAAGCCGCGAACGAGCGCGCCTTCGACGAGCTTCTACTCGGTGACATCGTCACGCTGGCTCGGCAGACCGGCGCCAAGCGCCCGCTCTCCGAGGCGCTGTCCCGGCTCATCGACTCCACTGACGAGCGCACGCAGAAGGCGGGCGCGTTGCGTGAGCTGGCGCCGCTGCTCGAGGAGCTCGGCGATTCGCTCGCGGCCATTTCGCGCTGGTCCGAGCTATCCCGACTCGATCCGGGAGACGCTGAGGCTCTCTCCGCACTCGAACGGGACGCGGAAGCGCGCGGCGACTACGACGAGCTCAGCCGAATTCTCGGTTTGCGCGCCGACCAGGCCGCTCAGCTCGACGACGTGCGTAGAATCCGCTTGCGGCGCGCGATGGTGCTCGAGCAGCGGCTCGGTCGCGCCGACGAAGCGCGGCAGGAGCTGGAAGCGCTGCTCGTCTCGACGGGTGATGCTCTCAGCGTGCTGCGCGTGCTCGCCGATCTGAACGAGC
>DATHEN010001035.1:0-2055 GCA_035318565.1 Polyangiaceae bacterium | reverse complement strand
AGGCGTCGGCTTCGAGATCGGCGCGGGCGCGGTCTGCCCGAACACGCGTCGCGGAAATGAGCCGAAGCTCGCGGCACCGGCCGCCAGCGACAACAGCTGCAACGCTTGGCGGCGCGAGAGGCCTGTGTCGCGAGTGGTTTTCCACAAACGCCGATCCAAGCGATCGTCGTCGTACGCTTCCTCGTTCTCGTGTGAGTTCGGCATGGGTCGTCTTGCGCGCGTAGTAGTATAGGAGACACATGTCTTCTATAATGGAACAGGACCTCGCGCAACGGCGTTCGCCGTTCGGACCGCTCACAATCAGGACGTGCTTCGCGGGCCGGCGGACGCGGGGGCTGCGCTGCGCCGCTGTGCCCGGTATTCCTGAGGGGAGCTGCCCACCCAGCGGCGGAACGCCTTGCCAAACGCGCTCTGACTCGAGAACCCCAACAGGAACGCCACCTCACCCACGGACAGCCGTCCTTCCTGCACGTGATGCAGCGCGATCTGGCGGCGGAGCTCATCGAGCAGATCTTTGTGCGTCGTGCCGGCTTCCGCCAAACGCCGGCGCAGAGTGGCCGGGCTCATGTGCAGGTCGCGCGCTGTTTGCGCGATGTGCACGTTGCCTTCGTCCAAGCGCTTGAGCAGAAGCTGTCGCACCTTGGCGGGTACAGTGTCCGAGTGCGTGAGCTGTTCGAGCATGCGCTCCGCCTGGTGTTGGAACGCGCCGTGCAGCTCGATACTGCCGAGGGCCAGGGGATGGTCGAGAAGCGCGCGGGGAAACACGAGAGCGTTGTGTTCACACCCAAAGCGCACGGGTGCACGAAAGAACCGCGCGTACTCGGCTTCGTTCGTGGCCATTTCGTGTCGCAGGTGCACTTCCAAAGGATGAACCTTGGCAGCCAGGATCCCGCGAATGCTCGTCAAGCCAGCAGCTACTTGAAAATCATTCAGCGCGGCGAGCGGGCTCGGTACCAGATTGTGATATTGCCACACGCAGCGATCGTCGATCTCGGACAAAACTGTTTCGAGGTTGTCGTCGAGCAGTCTGATGTAACGCGTCATCGAAAGCAGTGCGCGCCGCAGATTCGGAGAGTTCCGGACCGCGTGGTGCACGACGCCGAAGTCGGCGGATTCGATGCATTCTCCGGCGTGCAGCCCGAGCGCTGTATCGCCGGTCTTTTCCAGCCATTCGAGCAGCAGGGCGCGGCCGAGCAGCTTGGGGACGCGTGCGTCGGGATCGGCCATGATCGAGCCTTGCAGGCCTTCGGCCTCGAGCATGCGCAGCTCTTCGTGGCAATTCGGTACCAGGCGCATGAACGGCCAGAGCACGCGCACGGATACGCTCGTCATGCGCCTCCTCTCTTCTTGGACGCGCGCGGCTCGCAGTGTCGTTGTAGTTGTATTCGATCGCTGGAACGCATGTCGTTCTCACGGAGTGAGCGCAAAGAGCCAAACAACGATTCGCTCAGACTACATGAGTCTTGCGCGCGCATGTTACTTCCGCCGCCGTGGGCAACATCGATCGAGGAGGTTGTAAAATGAAACGTGGAGCACAGCGCGGTTGGATTGTGCTGAGTGCAGCATTGGCCGTGGGGTCGGCAGCTTGCGGATCTACGCCGATTTACGGCGGAGGAACCGGCGGAAGCGGAACGGGAGGTTCGGGCACGGGCAGTCCGTGCACGGGTACATCGCTCCGCGGTAACAGCTCTACGTCACTCACGCACGGCGGACAGCTGCGTACCTATGAGATCCACGTTCCGCCGGGCTATGACGGGCGCAGCCCCGTGCCGCTGGTGATCGACATGCACGGTCTGACGTCCACCTCGGGCGCGCAAGCCGGGCTTTCCGGCTGGCGTTCCAAAGCGGACCGAGAAGGGTTCATCGTGGTGAACCCGCAGGGCCTGGGCAACTCCTGGAACGGCGGGCGGTTGTGCTGCGGGAGCTCTCAATCCTCGGGCGTGGACGACGTGGGATTCATGCGTGCCATCGTGAATCGGTTCAAGCAGCAGGAGTGCATCGATCCGAAGCGTGTTTACGGTACGGGGCTCTCCAACGGCGGTGCCATGTCGCACC
>DATHEN010001034.1:0-2924 GCA_035318565.1 Polyangiaceae bacterium | reverse complement strand
CAGAATCGTTGCATCGTGACGCGAGCAATCACCACGGAGCCCGCGCTCTGGCCAAGAAAGCTGCGCAAATAGGTAGTTGCTCGGACTACCCCGTCACCCGCCGCTCTACCCAGGCGATCACGTCCTGTTCGGTGGGGCGTCCCTGGAAGCGCGCCAGCTCCTGGATACCTGTCGGACTCGTGACGTTCACTTCGATGAGTTTTTCGCCGATAAGGTCGAGCCCCACGAACCAGAGCCCGTGTTTTCGCAGTTTCTCGCCAACGCTGCGGACCAGGGTGAGCTCGGCCGCGGTCAGCTCCGTGGGTTTCACGGTGCCGCCGACGTGGATGTTGGCGCGCAAGTCGTCCGCGCGCGGTACACGCAGGATTGCGCCGAGCGGTTCGCCATCGAGAACCAGAACGCGCTTGTCGCCTTCGGTTACGGCGCTCTGATACTCCTGAATCAGCGCGAGAGAACGGCCCTCCTGAGTGAGCAGATCGATGAGCGCGCGTGTGTTTCTGTCCCCGTGTGTCAGAGCCACCACGCCGCTGCCGCCGGCGCCGTCGAGCGGTTTCAAGACGGCCTGACCGCCCACGTCCGAGAGAAACTCGAGCATGCGCTCGCGACTCGAGCAGACCAGCGAACGGGGCATGAACTCCGTGAAGTGAAAGGTGAACAGCTTCTCGTTCGCGTCGCGCAAGCCGTTCGGGTCGTTGACCACCAGCGTGCGATCTTTGACCAGGTCGAGCTGTTGCGTCAGGTGCAGGTAGGCCGCATCGAAAGGCGGATCCTTACGTACGAACACCGCGTCGAGCCCGGACAGATCTACGGTCTCGGTCCTGCCGAGCTGCACGTGAGGAGCGCTGTCGCTCACGCGGATACTGCGCGCGTCTGCGAAGACCTCGCGCCCGTAGTTGTGAACTTGAACCGGCAAGCAATGCAGGGTCTCGTGACCACGAGCGAGGGCGCCGCGCATGAACGCGAAGCTCGTGTCCTTGTCGGAAATCATGATTTCTGCTGGATCCATCACGAACAGGATTCGCACGGCACTTTCCTTCGTCTTCGGGAGCGCGCATCCTAGCAGGCGAGTCAAGGCCATGCGAATCACAGCTTCGGAACACCTCGGCAAACCGGCGCTCCAGCTGCTCGTGCTGGTGAGCTCGCTCACGCTCGCGCTGACGCTCGGCTGGCCGAGCACGCACGCGGAAGCGCAGCCCGCCAGCGCTGCCGCGGCCACCGAGAATGCGCTCTGTACGCGCGAGGCGCTGCTGCAAATCAAAGCGGGCGGCAACGCCGTCGATGCCGCTGTCGCCGCGGCGTTCGTGGCCGGAGTCACGAGTCCGAGCTCGAGCGGTATCGGCGGTGGCGGGTTCGCAATGGTGTGGCTGGCGAGTGAGCAGAAACCTGTACTCCTGGACTTTCGAGAGGTCGCTCCGCAGCGTGTAGACGCCGCGCGTCTCGAAGAACGGCCGCTACCGAACGCCGAACGCGGCCGGTTGATCGGCGTGCCCGGCGAGGTCAAAGGGCTGTTCGAGCTGCACCAGCGCTATGGCAAGCGCAGCTGGGCGGACGTTGTCGGCGGCGCAGTTCATGCAGCCGAAAAAGGCTTTCCGGTGAATCCGCACCTCGCAAAAACGCTGGCCTCGGCGCGTGAGCTCGCGGGGCTGGATCCCGGTTTGGACGCTGTCTTCTTTGCTAAGGGTCACGCGGCTGCGGCCGGCGCGCTCGCGCGAAATCCCAAGCTGGCCGCCACGCTGCGGCGGATTGCTGCCGAAGGGCCACCCGCATTTTACGCAGGCGAGGTTGCCGCGGATCTGGTCGCGAGCGCGGCTTCGGTGCAGGGCGCACTGACACTCGACGAGCTCCAGGCGTATCGCCCGATTGAACGCACTCCAGTGCACGTGCGCTGGGAAGGCTACGACGTGTACACCATGCCGCCGCCCTCCGCCGGCGGCCTGATGCTCGCGCAAGTGCTCGGATTGTTCTCGAGCGCCGAGCTCAAGAAGCTCGGTTTGGAGCGCGGCGCGTATCAGCACCTGATCGCCGAAGGCATGCGTGGCGCAATCGCCGATCGCATGCGCTACGTCGGAGATCCGGCTTTCACCCGCATCGACTTTGCAGCGCTCACCAGCAAGGAGCGCATGGCGGCACGCAGGCGGCGCATCGCGCTCGACCTCACGCATGCGGTTCCGCGCTTCGCGCTGCCGGAGCACGGCACCCATCACCTGGTCACCGCCGATGCGCTGGGAAATTTCGTGTCCTTGACGACCACCGTCAATCGCGCGTTCGGGGCCAAGATCTCCGGCAACAGCGGTGTCGTGTTGAACGATCAGCTGGACGACTTCACGGAGCTCGAAGACGTGAAGCCGCTCGGTATCACGGAAAACCCCAATCGCCCCAGGCCGGGCGCGCGCCCGACTTCGAGCATGACGCCCACGATCGTCACGAAGAACGGCAGTGTCGTGTTGGCGCTCGGCGGATCGGGCGGTCCGACGATCAGCACCAACGTCACGCAACTTTTGCTCGCGCGTCTGGTGTTCGGCAAGACTCCGCAACAGGCCGTGAGCGCGCCGCGCTTTTACATCCCGACCCGCGGCAATTCTTACATCCTGCTCGAGAAGGGCGCGCCCAAAGCGCTCGTCGAGGACCTGGAGAGTCGCGGCGAAATCGTGGGCACCATGCCGTTCACCGGTTCAGCGGTGCAGATGATAGCCGTCGAAAATGGCCGCAAGCTCGCGGCGTCGGACCCACGCAAGCACGGTAAAGCCGAGGTGCGTTAGCGCTCGGCGTTGCGTCAGTGAATGGATTGAATCGATGCGACGAGCTCGGCGCTCTCGCGATCGTCCAGATCCGTGGCGACCGCGTAGCCGACCCCGCGCTTCTCCAGCGCGGCGATCGAGTAGCCGCGTCGAGAACCGACGTAGACGGGTAGGTTTCGCACCACG
>DATHEN010001033.1:0-2041 GCA_035318565.1 Polyangiaceae bacterium | reverse complement strand
GGAGCTCGATCACGTTGGTGGTGCGCTTGACCCGAGTGAGATCGTCAGCAAAGGCATGCGCGGCAATCTCGCCCAATAGATAGGTGCCGTCGAAAGCCTGGCGCGAAGCGTTTTGAACCTGCAGCATCTCGACTTGCCGCTTGCAGCGTTCCGCCTCCTGAACATCCCCTTGCCAGAGGTGGTAGAGCATG
This sequence comes from Polyangiaceae bacterium, assembly GCA_035318565.1. Taxonomy (GTDB): domain Bacteria; phylum Myxococcota_A; class Polyangia; order Polyangiales; family Polyangiaceae; genus DATDJP01. Next base: position 1,850 of record DATHEN010001033.1, on the reverse strand, counting down.
CGGACGAGCAGCCCGCTGCTTTCATAAAGGGGGTGACTCTGGAGCTCGTCCGCCCATTTGCAGCTCGAGCTCCTGCCCATCCACGCTTCATGGGTGCCGAGGCTACCGGTGACGCGTAGTTTCGTGTGCAGCTGATGAGAAGCGTCGAGCCCCGCCCCGTCGGGCTGTGAGATTCGCTCGAGCAGTCTCGTGTACAGTTCGAGCGCACGGTCAGCGCGACCCGAAATACGGGCGCCAAGGCCTTCGCTCAAAAGTTGCACCACGCCCAGGGCCGGCGAAAGCGGCACGAGCGGAGTCAGATCCGGCAAGCGCTTCCAGAACGGGTAGTCGTTCGTGAAAGCGATCAAGCCAATGGCTTGAATCATTGCGCGAGCCAGCTGTCGCATGGCTGCCATCGGGTCCAGCACACGCTCGTCTTCCGAGCTCGTGGCGTAGCGTCCGGAGGCTTCCTGGAACATACGACTGAGGCGTTCTCCAGCGGGTACGGAGTCCGGGAGCGCTGCGTAAATATCGAGGCCGACGTCGCGACGCAGTTGCTCGACCAACGCGGACATGTGCGCCGAGCCGTCTGCGTTGATGAGCGACATGGCCATCAGACCCGCAAGCCGCGCGCGGATCTGATAGAGCTGCCGGTTTGGCCGCTTTCGTTCTTCGGACAGGCGCAGAGCGAGCTCGTAGAACGTGAACCAGTCGTCGGGCAAAGACTGCAAGAGCTGGAAGTATGCCTGCGGATTGGCGTCCGTCTGCTGCTGAGAGAGCTCTGCGTGCGCGATCAGGGTGTCGAGGCCCGGATCGATATCGCCGGCTCGCACGAGGTGCTGCGCGACGCGGAAGCCGTCGCCACGCAGTTCGAACAGTTCCGAAAGGCGGCGATGCGCCGTGGCCCGCTGCTCCGCCGAAATTCCGTCACCCAGCGCAGTGACGAAGCCCTGTTGGCCCAACCCGTAGTGGGGTCCAGCCACACGCACGACTTCGGTAGCCACGAGCTCGTCCAAATTGCCGAGCAGGCGTGCGGGCTGGCGATGTTCGGTCAAGAGCAGACACTCCTCGAAACGCAGGCGCAAACTGGCTTCGAGAGACATGGTGCGCGCGAGGGCGCGCGCTTCGTCGCTCAGAGCATCCACCGTGGCTTTCAGTGCCTGGGCCATGCTGGACGGCAAATCCGCGGCATCGATGTGCCCCGGCACCGACCACGAACCCGCCTGGTAACGCACCACGTTCCGGTCAACCAAGTGTTGCGCGAGGCGCAGAATAGCGCGCGGGTTGCCGCGTGTGATGTCATAGAGATGATGCGCCACGAGCTGTAGATTCGGCACGTCGCCGAACAACGAGCCGAGTAGCTGTTCCGTGTCGCCGGCGCTCAGCGCGCTGAGGACGATCGGAACGCTGGCCTCTGAGAGCAGACCGAGCGCAGCGGACACGGTGCCCACGGCCAACGCAGCTTCGGTGATGGTCGCAGCGATCACGATGCCATGTTGTTGCGTCTCCTGCGCGAGCAACGCGAGAAAGCTGGCCGAGGGCTCGTCGATCAGATGCACGTCGTCCACCGCCAGAAGCAGCGTCTTCTTGCGGCTGACTTCGAGCATCCATTCGCGGAGCTCCGGTAGCACGCGTCGCACGAGCTGCTGAGGTTCGTCGATTGGCTCGGGCACGAGCTCGGGTTCACATGCCAGGAGTTCAGGCAAAACGTGCGCGAGCACTCCCAGGCGCGCCTTGGCTGCTTTGCGCGCCAGGTCCGGAGCCTTTTCGACCAGCTGCAGGGAAAGCGCGCGTACGACGCCGAAGTTGCCAGGGTGAGCGTCACTCGCGTCGGCCTGTAACACCAGCGCGCCCGCGAGCTGCGCCTCGAG
>DATHEN010001032.1:0-3472 GCA_035318565.1 Polyangiaceae bacterium | reverse complement strand
CTGCTGGCAATAAAAAAGCTGGTCCTCGGCGATCTTGCTGGTCGACGCTTCGTGCTCGGCTTGGGCGCTGGTGTTCTTCACCTCGATGTACGGGAACGTGTGCGCGCCGCAGCGGTCGCCGATCAGCAGCGAGTCGCATTGCGTGTAGTTGCGGGCGTTCTCCGCTCCCTTCTGCATGCGCACCAGGCCGCGATAGGTGTTCTGCCCGTGACCGGCGGAGATGCCTTTCGATACGATCGTGCTGCGCGTGTTCTTGCCGATGTGGATCATCTTCGTGCCGGTGTCCGCCTGCTGGCGGTTGTTCGTCAGGGCGACCGAATAGAACTCACCGACGGAGTTGTCCCCCTGCAGGATGCAGCTCGGATACTTCCAGGTGATCGCAGAACCGGTTTCCACCTGGGTCCAGGAAATTTTGGAGTTTCTGCCCAGGCATTTGCCGCGTTTGGTCACGAAGTTGTAGATGCCTCCGCGGCCCTCTGCATCGCCGGGATACCAGTTCTGTACGGTGGAGTACTTGATTTGAGCGTCGTCCAGCGCCACGAGCTCGACCACCGCGGCGTGCAGCTGATTCTCGTCACGCATGGGCGCGGTGCAGCCTTCGAGGTAGCTCACGTAGCTGCCTTCTTCGGCGATGATCAGTGTGCGTTCGAACTGGCCGGTGTTCGCTGCGTTGATGCGGAAATAGGTGGACAGTTCCATCGGGCAGCGTACCCCCTTGGGTACGAATACGAAGGAGCCGTCGCTGAACACGGCCGAGTTCAGCGTGGCGTAAAAGTTGTCCGTATAGGGCACGACGGAGCCCAGATACTTGCGCACGAGCTCCGCATGCTCTTTCACCGCTTCCGAGAATGAGCAGAAGATGATGCCCATGGAGCCGAGCTTGCTCTTGAACGTGGTCGCCACGCTCACGCTGTCGAACACCGCGTCGACCGCGACGCCCGCCAGTGCCTCGCGCTCGTGCAGCGGAATGCCCAGCTTTTCGTAGGTGCGAAGCAGCTCTGGGTCGACTTCGTCGAGGCTCTTCGGGCGGTTCTTCTGGCGCGGCGCCGAGTAGTAGCTGATCGCTTGATAGTCGATGGGTGCGTGGCTGACCTTGGCCCAGGTGGGTTCGCGATGATCGAGCTTCAGCCAGTGCCGGAACGCCCGGAGCCGCCAATCCAGGAGCCACTCGGGCTCGGATTTCTTGCTCGAGATCAGTCGCACGACGTCTTCGTTCAGACCGGGAGGCGCGGTATCGCTCTCGATGGGTGTAACCCAGCCCGCGGAGTAGTCGCTCTGGATGAGCTCGTTGATGTGTTGGTTCGACGCACTCATGATTGCTCTTCGTTATTTCTGGTTTGGGCCAGATGCGGACTCGATTTACGGGCTGGCTCGCCCAGCGTTCCGTCGCGCATGCGGCTCAGATGAATCAGCGGGGGTGCGATGGGGCGGCCCATGTCCGCCAAGCTCAGGGTGGAGAGCGCGCCCCGTACCACCTGATTGATGCGCACCCAATTGGCCTCCACGGGGCAAGCGCCCGCGTGCTCGCAATTGGCGGGTGTGTCACTGCTGCACTCGGTGATGGCCACGGGGCCATCCACGGCATCGATGATCTCGATCAGGCTGATGCTGTCGGCAATTCGCGCCAGGCTGTAGCCACCCTGCACGCCCCGGGTCGACACCAGGATCCCGCCGCGCGACAGGTCCTTGAGGATCTTGCTCACGGTGGGCTGCGGAATCCGGGTCCGGTCCGCCAGATCCCGGGCCGTATGCTGCGCCGCCGGCGGAAAGCCGGTCATGTTCGTGAGCACCACGATGGCGTAGTCCGTGAGCTTGGTGATTCTGAGCATTTAGCCGCCAAATCGGACCGGAGTCGTCCGGCTTCTGCGTCAGCAGCTCGGCCTCGTCAAGCGGCTTCCTGAACGCGAAACAGTACTGAAACGGTACTGATTGCAGTGTAGTCCTTCGTGCGCTGGCGTCAACCACAACGGCGCCGAGCTCTCCGGGAGCGCTCACGAACCCGAAACGGGAGCGTCCGCCGCGCGTGCTGTATCCCCATGCGGTTTTGATTGGGAAGGAGCCGCGTCGAGCAGCTATAGCCTCCGCATCTCACATGAGCGGATTCGACATCGGCGCGATGCTCGTTTGGTACCTGGTTTTCGTGTTCAGCACGACCTTCCACGAGTACGCGCACGCGCTGGCTGCTTACAAGGGAGGCGATCTGACTGCCTACGAGGGCGGCCAGCTCAGTCTCGATCCGCTGCCGCATATCCGGCGTGAGCCGTTCGGCATGGTGCTCGTTCCGCTGCTTTCCTTCTTCCAGATGGGCTGGATGATCGGTTGGGCCTCGGTGCCTTACGATGCGGAGTGGGGCAGGCGCAATCCGCGCAAACACGCGGTGATGTCCCTGGCCGGTCCGGCCGCCAATCTCAGCTTGGCGCTGCTCGCCCTGATTGCGCTGCGCGTGTTGCTGGCGACGGGCGTCTTCGAAATTCCTGAGCCCGGACAACTCTCGTTCGCGCAGATGGTCGCTCTACCCGAAGGCGCCGACAGCCGCAGCCCGCTCGGCGCCGTGGCGATGGCGCTCTCGATATTGCTGAACTTGAACGTGCTGCTCGGGATTTTCAACCTGCTGCCCATCCCTCCGCTGGACGGAGCCTCGGTGCTGGAAGGCGCAGCACCGCGCCAGCTCGGGCCTATCTATCAAAAGCTGCGCGAGATCCCGATGATGTCGTTGCTCGGTTTGATCATCGCCTGGGGCATATTCCGGTACATCGCGTTCCCCGTGCTGAGCACGGTCTTGATGCTCCTGTATCGGCCTTTGTAGTCCCTCGCTCGGCTCAGTCGTGCATTCCCGGCTCGTGGTAGAAGCGAGCCGTGGACGCGCCTCGACGTCAAATCGTGTTCGCGCGCGGCGTGTATATCGCGCTGGGCGTGCTCGTGGCCGGGTACCTGCTCTACTTCTTGCGCGGTGTCCTCACGCCACTCTGCGTGGCCTTCGCCATCGCGTACGTGCTCGACCCGCTGGTCGACAAGCTCGAGACATGGCGCATCCCGCGCGCCCTGGCGATCGTGCTCGTGATGCTGCTGTTTCTCGCGGCCGTGACGCTGATGATCCTGCTCGTGATCCCGAGCGTGGTCGGTGACATCGCCAAAGTGATCGTCGAATTGCCCGGACACGCCCAGCATGCCCTGACTCGCGTCGAGCCCTGGCTCCTGCAGTACGGCATCGAAGTTCCGCACTCGACGACGGAGTGGGTGGAGCGTCTGCAGGGGCAGGCCAACAACATCGCCAGCTCGATCCTCGCGCCGATCGGCAACATCTTGAGCTGGTTCGTGGGCGGAACGTTCTCGGTGATCGGCGCGATCGCCGCCGCGCTGATCGTGCCGGTGTTCGCTATCTACCTGCTCTACGATTTCGACCGCATCGTGGCCGGCATTCGCGATCTCACGCCCGCCCGCTGGCGAGCGCGCGTCGTGACGTACGCGCGTG
>DATHEN010001031.1:0-2622 GCA_035318565.1 Polyangiaceae bacterium | reverse complement strand
AACTCACGGTTCGTACAACCCGGCGGAACCTCCAGCACTATGTCCGTGGGGATGCCCTGTCCGTCGAGTTTCATGCTCAAGAGGTGAAGGTCCAGTGCACCATCATTGTTGACCATCCAGAACGCGTGAGAACGGGAGAGCGCGAGGCCATAGCTCCAGCGTCGCGTGGGTAGTGCTGCATTGAACGGCACTGGCAGGCGGACCACCTTCATGGCCGTGCCGCTGGGACCGATGCTCGCGCCGAACAGATCCACACGGGATGAACCGCCGTCCGCGCTCTCTTTTCTGTCGAAGAAGAAGTTCAAACCTGCAAGTGCGCCCGTCAGCGGCCAGCCGATCTTCAACGGCGCACTTTCATGCAGACCGGGCGCGTCGAGCGGGCTTGCCAGGGGTGCTCCGGTGTTTTGACTGAAGTCTTCGCTCAGCCACATTTGTCCACCGAAATAATCACGCGTGTAGATGAGCTGCGAACCCGTCGCGAAGGCGCGGGGGAAACGCAGCATCTCGACGCTCACGTTCGCGTTGACGCCACCGAGTGACTGCGCCTCACCGAATGCGAGCTCGCTCGGATCGGTGCCGGAGTCGAGATCCGTGCAGGGCCGACAGCGACCGCGCAGGCAGTATTCGCCCGCGGCACACTCCTGCCACTCTGCGCAGGCGCCTTCACTCTGAGCGTCGCGCGAAACGTCGCCCTCACCGGTCGGGGCATCGACACGCGCATCGGTGCTCGCGTCGTTCTTGCCACCAGCCAGCAAGCTGTCGTCCCCCGGGGCGAGCAGACTGCACGCGGCACTGACGAACAGCGCGATCAGCCCGCAGCAAGCGCTGACTTTTCCGAACGCGAACGAACCCAGGTCTCTCACGAAGCAGCTAATACTCCAGCCGCGTCAGGGAACAGCAGTTACCCGGAATCTTGCGCGGATTTCGCGCTGAAGTCGGCTGAAGTGAGCTCGGGCCTCGGGCGACGCCTTCGGACCCTCGTACCCAACGCTCCTTGTTCCCGTAGTCGAGCGTCACGAGGGCGCCGACTTCGAATGCGTCGCGCTCAACGGCTCGGTTCGAGTACTAGCTTTCGGTATACGGAGGGTGACATGCCATACCAGCGCTGGAACGCTCGAGTGAACACGTTGTGCTCTGCGAAGCCGAGGGTGAACGCGATTTCCGTCAGGCTCATCTTGGACTCGAGCAGATAGCGGCGCCCCCGTTCGCGCCGCCAGTCGTCGAGGACGGCGCTGTACGTGGTCCCTTCCTCGGCCAGGCGGCGCTTGAGAGTGCGAGTGCTCACACCGAGCCGCTGGGCGATTACTCGCAATGTCAGGTCGTCCGTGGACGCGGAGCTGCCGAGCAGCTGCCGAACGCGTTCGGCATAGCTGTCGATCCCCGGCACTTTTGCCAGCTCGTCCTCCGCCAAGCGCACGAGCAGTGGCTTCAAGTCGGTATCCGCTCCCGCGAGCTCGGAATGCAGGAGGGACGCCGAAAAGATCAGGGCTTGATATCCACAGCCGAACCGAACGGGTACGCCGAAGAACGCTTGGTACGCGCGCACGTCGCCCTGAGGCTCGAGCGGCAGGTGCACTTCCAGGAGCCCGCCCCGGTCGGGATCCGTGCCGGCCCAGACGGAGAACTGCGAAAAGTGCGACAGCGCGAACTCCGAAAAAGTTCGGCTGAAAGAGACACCGTCGAGTGCGCGCCAGATCCACCTCACGCGATCACCGGCAAGCTCCAGGCTGCTGCGCCGTCCATCCTGCCAGAGCCGCTCGTATCGGCCGCCTTGTACGATTGCCTCCCCGAGTGTGGTGCAGTGACGAAAAAGGCATTTCATCACCTCGGGATTCCCGCGTACCGAAGGCTCACGGCCGAGGCGAAGCCCAAAGGCCGGATCGCCGCTTTCGCGAGCCGCGTCGTCCCACAGGTTGCAAAGGAGGCTCTGCGGGATTCGCCGATCCGAATCCGCGAGCATTGGCTCCGAGAGGTCATGGTGCGCCAGAAACTCTTCGCTGTCGCAACCCCTGGCTCGAAGGGCCTGCACCGCGTCCCAGATGAGGCGGATGGACGCGGTGCGCTCGCGCGTGGGGAGGCGTGCCCCCTCGCGCTCTGTCGCGGCCGTTAGCACTCGACTCGACGCTGCGTGCGTATTCACGACCGCATCCTATCCGATGCCAAGCCAGTGATGAGCAGCTTGTACTTCCATTGTTTCCAGCCACGCGCCGCGCGATGGCCCCTAGAGCGACAGCTTTGGCCTGATGGAGCGAGCAAGCCAATCGCAAAAAGGTGAAGCTCGCGAGCGATTCCACAGGGGGGAACGCCCAATGCGAGTTACCGATTCCCAGCGCCGCTGCGAGCGACGTTTCATGTTCGTCACGAGCCCCGGTGAAAGCCGTGCTGATCGCGCCGCTCGTGTTGGCCGGACTTACCGGCAGCCGCGCTGCCCTCGGCGATCCGGTTCTCCCACCGGCGACCTGGGACGGACTCAGTGCGACAGTAATCACCTCCGTTCCGCAGCCGCCCTCGAACTCCTGGAGCGGTTTTCTGTACGACTTTACCTTCGAGAGCCAGCCTCTTCATCTACTCATTTTCGCCCAACGTCCCGGCTCAGTGCACCAACAACAGCGGCTGGGGCAC
>DATHEN010001030.1:0-2882 GCA_035318565.1 Polyangiaceae bacterium | reverse complement strand
GGCCCTGCTCTCGGGCGGTAGCCGTCCGCCCGGCGTGCCCTCACACAGTCTGGTGATCGTCCGGGATCTGGCAGTCGCCACGCTCTGCCCCCATCACTTGATGCCGGCGCTCGGCCACGCAGCGGTGGCCTACGTTCCGGGAACCCGGCTGCTCGGCATCGGCACGCTGGCGGGCTTGCTCGACGCCTACGCGCGCCGTCTGACCTTGCAGGAGACGATCGGCGAGAACGTGGCGCGCGCGCTCGTGGAACACGCCGGTGCGCTCGGCGCCTGCTGCGAGCTCACGCTCGCGCACAGCTGCATGAGCGCGCGCGGCACCCGGCAAGCGGACGCGCGGGTGCGATCGCTCGCGACGGCCGGGAGCTTGGCGCTGCCCGAGGCCGCGGCGCAGCTCGCGCTGGCGCTCGGCAAATCGGAGCCCAGTTCGTGACCTTGGCGGTGCTGACGGGAGCGAGTCGCGGCATCGGCCGCGCCACCGCCCTCGGCTTGGCAAAGCGCCGCACGAACCTGGTCCTGCTCGGACGCCGCTCGCCGGAGCTCGAAGAGACGCTGCAGCTCGCAGAACGCGACGCAGAACGCGTCACGTGGGTGGAGTGTGAGCTCGCGCACTCGGACGCCGTGGAGCGCGCCGCGGAGCGCGTGCTCGCCGAGCTCGGCACACCCGACGTGCTCATCAACAACGCCGGCGTGATCGAGCGCCTGCCGATCGAAGCCACGAGCACGCTCTCCTGGGACGCGCAGCTTGCCGTCAATCTGCGGGCACCCTTTCTGCTGACCCGCGCCTTTCTTCCCGGTATGCGCGCACGCAAGAGCGGCCGCATCGTGTTCGTGGCCAGCATTTCGGCCACGCTCGGCAGCCGGCATGCGGCCGCGTACGCCGCCAGCAAGTGGGGCCTCGTCGGTTTCATGAAGAGCCTCGCCGAAGAATTGCGCGATTCCGGGCTGGTGACGGTCGCCGTTTTACCGGGTTCGGTGGCTACGGACATGCTCCGGGGCAGCGGCTTTCCGGCGCGCATGTCCGCCGAAGACGTGGCCAGCACGCTCATCCACTACGCGCTCGACGCGAACCCGGCGCATAATGGCGGCGTGATCGAAATGTTCGGCACATGAGCGAGCAGGATTATCAGCCGGGTCAGGTCATCGAGGAGCTGCCCCTCTTCCCACTCCCAGCCGCCGTGTTGTTTCCGGGCATGCTCTTGCCGCTGCACGTGTTCGAGCTGCGCTATCGCGCCATGACCGAGCACGTGCTCGCCGGCACCAAGCAAATGGCGGTGGTGCTGCTCACCAGTGGTCCGAGCGACGACGCGGGTCAGCCTGCCATCGCGCAAGTGGCGGGCATGGGCGAGGTAGTGCAACACCACGCGCTCTCCGACGGGCGCTTCAACATCGTGCTGCGGGGCATGGCGCGCGTGCAGCTTCAGGAGTTGCCGTTCACGGGTCCCTTCCGGCGCGCGCGTGCGGTGGTGCTGCCCTCCCACGAGGGCAACGTCGGCGACGGCGACCTCGTGTCTCTGGTCTACAGCGCGACGCGATTCGCGGCGCAACTCCGCTCGCGCGACAGCCAATTCGAGCTGCAGCTGCCGGACGTGCACGATCCAGCCGCGACCGTGGACGCCTGCGCGCACCAGCTCATCATCGAGTCCGACGAACGCCAGCAAATCCTGGAAACATTACACGTCGGAAACCGAGTCCGGCGCTGCGTGGAAGTGCTCGCCGTCCAGGCCGCGCTGCTACAAGCTCACGCCGGCATGCTCAGCTGAAGCGCCCTGAGACGGCGCGCCGCTTCTGTCTCCAAGCGTACCAGAGGGAAGGGGAAGGGCCCGTCACACTCGCTTTCCGCTACCGTTGCTCCCTTCCGGGCCTGGCGGGGTTCGAGGCGCGCTGTTGACGGACCCACAAGCGCCACTTCAGAGGCTCTCTTAACGCAGGTCTTCGGGCCTGTCCAGGAGCGCCGTGGTCCAGCAAAACTCGCGCGGCTTGACTCGGGGTACACTCGATAACAGTGTTTTGGCGTGCAGGTCTTCGTTAGGCCGCCGCTCCGAGCGCGGGTCATGGCGTGGTTGCCGTTCGTGGCAACCGCCGCTCTCGCATCATTTGCCATCCACCTGGCGCTGCGCATGCCGTTGCTGGCCCTGCTGTTTGCGGGTTGTGCGGTGCTGGTGGCCGTGCCCCAGCTCGCGGCCCGCAAGCGCGCACGGCGCTTGCTCGTCTCCGGCAATGTAGAAGCGGTACTTTCGGCATGGAATGGCGCGCTCGACCGCCTGCCGCACCGTGAGACCATGGCCCCGCTCATCGCCGCCACTGCCCTCGCAGCCAACGGCATGACCGAGCGAGCCCGCGCGGCGCTCGGGCGCGCCGCAAAAGGCGCCGCATGGGAAGCCGCTATCGAGCATCGGCTGTTCGTGGAAACGCTGCTCGACGCGTTCGAAGGAGAGCGTGAGAGCGCACTGACCAAGGCTCAGCAACTCGTTTCTCTGCCCGTGCCGGCCGCGGGTCCGTTTCTCGAGTCGCGCATCGTCACGTTGCGCGGCGCCATCGGCGCGCTGGCGCGCGCTTTCGCTCACTCGACCCACCCGGGCGACGTACGGGTGCTACGCGCCGCCGCTCGCCGCAACCCGCTCGTGCACTGGCCCATGCGTTACGCAGCGGCCGTCGCGTGTATCGATCGCCAGGACCTCCGCAAGGCGCGCGAGCTTCTCACCGGCGCACCCGCGTGGCCGGAAGACTCGGCTTTCCAGGCATTTCACAGCGAGCTTCTGGCCGAGCTCGAGGCTGCCGGTGCTCCCCCCGGAGCTGCTTTCTGAGCGTGATGGGCGCAGGTACGCTGGATCCTTCCGAATCCGCCCTTAGCGACCGGCAGCTCTGGCCGAAGGGCGAGCTCG
>DATHEN010001029.1:0-3353 GCA_035318565.1 Polyangiaceae bacterium | reverse complement strand
TCGCCCGCTGGAGATGATCATCTCCGGCGGGCGATTGTTGCTCAGCGAGCGCGACCAGAAGCAGGAGCTGTCGCTGCCGATCGACGTGTTCTTCCGCTCGCTCGCGCAGGACTGCGGGCTTCACGCCGTAGCCATCGTGCTGTCCGGCGGCGGCAGCGATGGCTCGCGCGGCGTGCGTGACATTTACGACGCTGGCGGCTTCGTCATCGTCCAGGACGCGGAGAGCGCGCAGTTCGACGGCATGCCGAAGACCGCGCGAGACTCGGGCGTGGCGCACTGGTTGCTCGCGCCGTCGGACATGCCGCGCGTTCTGATGGAACACGTGGCCCGCCGCCCTACGGACCCGAGCGTGGACGCGCCAGTTCTGACTTCGGACGAGCAGGGCTTTGCGCCCGTGTACCGCATGCTCCAAGACGAGTTCGGTCTCGACTTCACCCACTACAAGCCGAGCACCGTGACACGGCGCATCGAGCGCCGGCTCGCGCTGGCACGCACTCAAGATATCGACGAGTACGTGCGGCGGCTCAAGAGCGATCACGACGAGCTCGACGTGCTCTATCGCGATTTGCTGATCGGCGTGACCCGGTTTTTTCGCGATGAAAAGCCCTATCAAATCCTGGAAGAGCAAGTGCTTCCCGAGCTCTTTCAAGGTCAAAAGCGCGGTACTCCCTTGCGTGTGTGGGTGGCCGGCTGTGCCACCGGCGAGGAGGCCTATTCGCTCGCGATCTTACTCGCGGATTTGATGCGCAAGTACGGCGAACGGTCGGTGAAGATCTTCGCAACCGACGTACACAAAGGCTCACTCGAGTACGCGGCGCGCGCCGTCTACGAAGAGGACGCGCTCGCCAACGTTTCTCCGGAGCGGCTCGAGCGCTACTTCCTGCGCAGCGGTTCCACATACCAAGTCGTGCCCGATTTGCGCCAAATGATCGTGTTCGCGGCGCACAACGTGATGGAAGACGCGCCGTTCACCCGCGTCGATCTGATCAGCTGTCGCAACCTCTTGATCTATCTGCAGCCGTTCGCTCAACAGAAGGTCCTCTCGTTCTTCCACTTCTCTCTGAATCGCGGCGGCACGTTGTTTCTCGGCAGCAGCGAAACCCTGGGCACCATGGGCCACGACTTTGCGACCGTGGACAAACACTGGCGCATCTACACGAAACGCAGTGACGCGCGCATGCCCGTTGACCCGCGCTTGCAGCTCGGTCCAGCAGGCCACTCACGCGGGGTGACACCACGCACGCAAACGGCGGTCCCCCAGTACTCGCTGACACAGCTGCTCGGCACTTACGACGCCCTGCTCGATGAAGTCATGCCGCCGAGCCTGCTCGTCAGCGATCGCGGAGAGCTCATCCACTCCTTCGCAGGCGCGAGCCGCTTCTTGCGACTGCAAGACGGCCGCCAGGGGCTGGACGTGCTGGACATGGTCAATACGGACCTGAAGATGGTGCTGGTCGGAGGCCTGAAGCGGGCACTGCACGAGCCCGCTTCCATCTCCTTCAAGGGCGTGCGCGCGTCCGCCGGCGACGATCGCCCCTACAAGGTCAGCATCCGGCGCGTGCGCAGCCGCACCGCCGGCATCTCGCACCTCTTGATCTCGTTCGAGGAGATCGAAAATGGAGCGGCTTCGCTGCGCCCGCCGGCCACCGAAATCGAGCTCGATCAGCTCTCGCGCGAGCAACTCGGTGCTCTGGAGGCCGAGCTCAGCCACACCAAGGAGAACCTGCAGGCGGCCATCGAGGAGCTCGAAACCAGCAACGAGGAGCTTCAAGCGTCGAACGAGGAGCTGCAAGCCTCCAACGAAGAGCTGCAGAGCACGAACGAAGAGCTGCAGAGCGTGAACGAGGAGCTTTACACCGTAAACACCGAGTACCAGCGCAAGATCACCGAGCTGACCGAGCTGACCAACGACATGGACAACCTGCTCTCGAGCACCGAGGTGGGTACGATCTTTTTGGACAGTCAGCTGATGATTCGCAAGTTCACGCCGCAGATCGCGCAGGCGTTCAGCCTCCTGCCGCACGACGTCGGACGTTCCATCGATACCTTCGCCCACAAGATGGAGCACCCCGAGCTCGTGGAGCATCTGCGGCGCGTTCTCGCCACGGGTACGCCCGTAGAGCGCGAATCGCGCGACTCGCGCGGCAAGGTGTTCTTCGTGCGTATCTTCCCGTATCGCGCGCGGGGCGGCGTCGACGGTGTGGTGCTGACGTTGATCGACGTGAGTGGCTTGCGCGCCGCCGAAGACGCGCTCTTCCACGAGCGTTATCTGCTGAACAGCTTGATGTTCAGCGTTCCGGACGCCATCTACTTCAAGGATGCGCGCGGCCGATTCATCCGCACCAATGACGCCATGGCGTCGCGCCTGGGCTTGCACGATCCGCGCGAAGCCGCTGGAAAAGTCGCGGACGACATGCCGAACCGCGAAGTCGCCGTCGCGCTGGCCAAGGAAGACCACGCCGTCCTGCAGACCGGCGAGGCTCAGCACTACAAACTCGAGAAGCGAATCGGCAATGAAGGGCTGGCGGAGTGGGACCTCGTGACCCGCCTGCCGCTGAAGGCCGACGACGACGCTATCGTCGGCGTCATCGCCATCTATCGCAATGTCACCGAGCAGAAGCGGGCAGAAGAGAAGATCCAGGAAGCGGTGCGCCGCCGCGATCAGTTTTTGGCCATGCTTTCGCATGAGCTCAGAAACCCGCTCGGGGCCATGGTCACCGCCACGGCGTTGCTCAAACCTGCCATCCAGGAGCACCCGAACACGAAGAAACTGCTGGCCGTACTGGAGCGCCAGTCGCACCAGATGGCCCGGCTGCTCGATGACCTGCTCGAGGCCAGCCGCGTGACGCAAAACAAGATCGAGCTCCGGCGTGGAGTGATTGACTTGCGGACCGCCGTGCGCGACGCGGCCGATGCCGTGCGCACCATCATGGCCGAGCGCGGGGTCAACTTCTCCATGCAGCTCGATCAAGAGCCCATCTACGTGGACGGAGATCCGGCGCGCCTGCAGCAGGTGCAGGTCAATCTGCTGAGCAACGCCGCCAAATACACGCCGCGCGGCGGCAACGTTCACCTCGACGTGCAGCGGCTCGACGGCCACGCGCTGATTCGCGTGCGCGACGACGGCGCCGGCATCCCGCGTGACATGCTCGATTCCGTCTTCGACTTGTTCGTGCAATCCAGCCGCACGCTGGATCGCGCCGCTGGCGGACTCGGTGTCGGGCTCACTCTGGTGCGGTCGCTCGTCGCCATGCACGGCGGGACCATCGAGGCCCACAGTGACGGTGACGGCAAAGGCAGCGAGTTCGTCGTGCGTTTCCCCCTAGTCACTGGCAGCGCCGAGAAAGAGGGCG
>DATHEN010001028.1:0-4506 GCA_035318565.1 Polyangiaceae bacterium | reverse complement strand
CCGGGCGTGCGCATCGATACCGCCTCAGTGGCCACGTCAACCGAGGAGGAAGCCTGATGCTTCGCACCGAGAAAGTAACGGCGATCGACGAGCTCAAGGATCGCTTCAGCCGGATGACCTCCGCCGTATTCTTGAATTTCGCGGGTATGACGGTCGAGGAAGTCTCGAAGCTCCGCGCGAGCTTTCGCGAGAAGGGCGTCGAATACAAGGTCGTGAAGAACACCTTGGTGCGGCAGGCCCTGGGCAGCGCTCCGTGGGTGGAGACGCTCCGTCCGGCGCTGCGCGGCATGACGGGCGTCGCGTGGAGCTTCGAAGAGCCGAGCGCCGCCGCCCGCGTCGTCAAGGAGTTCCGCAGGGACAACGAGAAGCTCGTCGTCAAAGCTGGGCTGCTCGAGGGCCAGGTTCTCGACGGTCCGGCCGTAGAGAGCCAGCTCGCAACGCTTCCGAACAAGGACGAGGCGCGCGCGATGCTCCTGGCCACGATGATGGCGCCTGCACAGCATATGGTCATGCTGCTGAACGCCCCCGCTCGGAACTTCGTCGGAGTACTCGCTGCCAAGCAACGCCAGGAAGGCGGCTGAGCCCAGCTCGGCCCACACACTGAGGATCTCACCGTTCGATTTGTCGAGTCGTTTGCTGGAGCGTTCGAACGCTCAACTTCCCGCCTGAGCAGGTCCTGCAAGCGGTCGGGCGGCTGCCGCTTCTCGTGACCGACTCAAAAGCGCGAAAACGAATTCATTTTTAAGGAGCAAAGCAATGGCTGAAATTTCTCGTGAGCAGGTTGTCGATTACCTTTCCAATCTTCCGGTCATCCAGATCGCGGACCTGGTGAAGGAGCTCGAGACCAAGTGGGGCGTGAGCGCCGCACCGGTCGCCGTGGCCGGCGTTGCAGCGGGCGGCGGTGCTGCCGCGGCTGCAGCCGAAGAGAAGACGGAATTCGACGTCATTCTCGCGGACGCGGGCGCCAGCAAGATCAACGTGATCAAGGCAGTGCGCGAGATCACGGCCCTCGGGCTCAAAGAAGCCAAGGACCTGGTCGAAGGCGCGCCCAAGCCGATCAAAGAAGGCGTCGGCAAGGAAGAAGCCGACGACATCAAGAAGAAGCTCGAAGCAGCCGGCGCCAAGGTCGAAGTGAAGTGAAGGATCGGGGCGGTTACTTGCGCCCCGCTCTTCTCGCTTCTTGACTCCGGGCCCTCGGCCCTCCTGCTTTAGGCCACCGCCCTCGGGCGGTCCCGAGCTTTACGAATTGAAGACACAAAGGTCCCGCGGAAAGCGGAGGAAGACGGCAGATGGCGTCTAAAGTCCAGTCGAACTTCAGGCATCGCACGAATCTCGGTTGTGTCGAGCCGATCGTGGACATCCCGAATCTGATCGACATCCAGAAGAGCAGTTACGACAAGTTTCTGCAGTCGGACGTCGGGCCGCGCGATCGACGCGAAGTCGGTCTGGAAGCGGTTTTCCGCAGTGTTTTCCCGATCAAGGACTTCGACGGCACGAGCGAGCTCGTCTACGTCTCGTACAACCTCGAAAAGCCCAAGTACGACGTGGACGAATGCCGCCAGCGCGGCATGACCTACGCGGCGCCCATCAAGGTCACCACGCAGCTCATGGTCTACGACACCCGTGAGGGTGGCGAGCGCATCGTCCGCGACATCAAAGAGCAGGAAGTCTACTTCGGCGAAATCCCGCTGATGACCGAGACCGGCACGTTCATCATCAACGGGACCGAGCGCGTCGTCGTTTCGCAGCTTCACCGTAGCCCCGGCGTGTTCTTCGATCACGACAAGGGCAAGACGCACTCGAGCGGCAAGCTGCTCTACTCGGCGCGGGTCATCCCGTACTCCGGCTCGTGGCTGGATTTCGAGTTCGACCACAAGGACATCATCTACGTTCGCATCGACCGCCGCCGGAAGATGCACGCCACGGTGCTGCTGCGCGCCCTGGGGTACAGCACCCAGGAGCTGCTCAACTACTTCTACTCGACGGAGACGGTGTTCCTCGAGAAGGGTGGGAAATTCAGCAAGAGCATCGAGTACGACCTTCTGCCCGGCCAGCGCGCGACGCGCGACATCAAGGTCGGCACCGAAGTCGTCGTCAAGAAGAACACCAAGTTCACGCGCGCCGCGATCAAGAAGCTCAGGGAGGCCAACGTCGATCGTCTGCCCATCGAGCTCACCGACCTGGTCGGCAAGGTCAGCGCCACCGACGTCATCGACAAGGAAACCGGTGAAGTCATCCTCGAATGCAACGAGGAAGTCACCGAGATCACCCTCGACCGCCTGCGCGAAGCCAGCATTGGCGAGTTCAAGGTGCTGTTCATCGACGGCCTGAACGTCGGTCCGTACCTGCGCGACACGCTGATCGCCGACAAGGTGAAGACCACCGAGGACGCGATCATGGAGATCTACCGGCGCCTGCGCCCCGGTGATCCCCCCACGCTCGAGACCGCCAAGCAGCTGTTCCAGAATTTGTTCTTCAACCCCGAGCGCTACGACCTCTCCGCGGTCGGTCGGCTCAAGCTGAACTACAAATTCTACCGCGACCTGCCCGAGGACCAGAAGCCGCCGCTGGATCAGACCGTGCTCACCCCCCAGGACATCCTGGAGACCGTGCGCCACCTGATCGAGCTCAAGAACGGTCGCGGTTCGGTGGACGACATCGATCACCTCGGAAACCGTCGCGTGCGCGCCGTCGGCGAGCTGATGGAGAACCAGTACCGCATCGGCCTCGTGCGCATGGCTCGCGCCATCAAGGAGCGCATGAGCGTCTCGCAAGAGATCGACACGCTGATGCCGCACGACTTGATCAACGCCAAACCCGTTGGCGCGGTGGTCAAGGAGTACTTCGGCAGCTCGCAGCTGTCGCAGTTCATGGACCAGACGAACCCGCTCAGCGAGGTCACGCACAAGCGCCGCTTGTCCGCGCTTGGCCCGGGTGGTTTGACCCGTGAACGCGCCGGCTTCGAAGTGCGCGACGTGCACGCCACCCACTACGGCCGCATCTGCCCGATTGAGACGCCGGAAGGCCCGAACATCGGCCTGATTGCGTCGCTGTCCACGTTCGCCCGCGTGAACGAGTACGGCTTCGTGGAGACGCCCTACCGCGGCGTCGAGCACGGCACGGTCAAGCCGGAAGTGAACTGGTTCAGTGCGCTCGAGGAAGAGGGCAAGTACATCGCGCAGGCCACGGCCGACATCAACGACAAGGGCCGCTTTGCCACGAACCTCGTCAGCGCGCGTCTGAACGGTGACTTCCGCATGGCGGTTCCCGAGCAGATCGAGCTGATGGACGTCGCGCCGAACCAGATGGTGAGCGTGGCGGCGGCGCTGGTGCCGTTCCTGGAGCACGATGACGCCAACCGCGCGCTCATGGGCGCCAACATGCAGCGGCAAGCCGTGCCGCTGGTACGCACCGACGCACCGCTGGTCGGGACGGGCATGGAACGCCGCGTCGCCATCGATTCGGGCGTGTGCGTCATCGCGCGCCGCGAGGGTATCGTGGAGAGCGTGGATGCCGAGCGCATCGTCGTGCGCGCCACTTCGGGCGAGGGCGACGAGGTTCCGGATATCTACCAGCTCACCAAGTACCAGCGCTCGAACCAGAGCACTTGCTACAACCAGAAGCCCACGGTTCGTCCGGGGGAGACGGTGAAGGCCAGTGACGTGCTCGCGGACGGTCCGGCGTGCGACATGGGTGAGCTCGCGCTCGGCCAGAACGTGCTCGTCGCGTTCATGCCGTGGCAGGGCTACAACTTCGAGGACTCGATCCTCGTCAGCGAACGCGCGGTCAAGGACGACATCTACACCTCGATTCACATCGAGGAGTTCGAGTGCGTCGCGCGCGACACCAAGCTCGGCAAAGAAGAGATCACCAAGGACATTCCGAACGTCGGTGAGGAAGCCCTCAAGGATCTCGACGACGCCGGTGTGGTGCGCATCGGCGCCGAGGTGAAGCCAGGCGACATCCTGGTCGGCAAGATCACTCCCAAGGGCGAGAGCCAGCTCAGCCCCGAGGAGAAGCTGCTCCGCGCGATCTTCGGCGAAAAGGCCGGCGACGTGCGCGACAGCTCGCTGAAAGTGCCGCCGGGCGTCAGCGGTATCGTGATCAACGCCCGCATCTTCTCGCGCAAGGGCACGGAGAAGGACGAGCGCGCCAAGGCGATCGAGGATCAGGAACGAGCCAAGCTCGAGCGCACCCGCGACGAAGAAGTGAAGATTCTGCGGGACTCCTTCTTCCGCAAGATCCGCGGCGTACTGATCGGCAAGACCACGAGCGGCAAGCTCGTGGACGACAAGGGCAAGGTGCTCTTGAACAAGGGCGCCACCATCGACGCCGCCTCGCTCGACGAGGCCCCGCGCAAGTACTGGGGCGAAATCCCCATCGAGACCGGCGCGGAAGCCGTCACTCAGCTCCTGCACGATCTCGAAGAGATGGTGCGCGCGCGCGAGGAGCACTTCAAAGACAAGATCGAGCGCCTCTCGCGTGGGGACGAGCTACCCCCCGGCG
>DATHEN010001027.1:0-7333 GCA_035318565.1 Polyangiaceae bacterium | reverse complement strand
GCTATAGGCGGACGCGGCAGAGTCGCGCCTCGAAGCTGCCGCTGATGCTCGCCGCCTCGCGTTCGGCGCTGCCGGCGAACTCGAAGGCCAAAAAGCCCTTGAGCTTGCCGGCCCGTTCCAGGGCAACCTCGCTCAGGCGGATCGAGCCGCCCGGGGGGAAAACGAAGCTCTTTTGCCCGATCCTCGCGTTGGGGACGGCATACGCGCGCTCCGGCGACGTCTGTGTGCCGCCATGCGCCGGGTGACCGTCCCAACCGAACACGCCGGGCGCGAGCGGCGAGCCGCGAGGAGTCACGACGCTCACCGAGACCAGAGCCTGTCCGCTCTTGGGCGGCACGAAGCGCTCGCACGACGCTTCGTATCCCGCCAGGGTCAGGTGCAGCTCGTTACCGGAACCAGCCACCTGTACGTACTCCGCGAAAGCGGACACGGGCGTGAACGTCACGCGCTGGTGGACGTCGTTGCCGACGACGAGCTGAATCGGAGCCGCGTTCTCGGAGCGACAGGAGAGCGCGAGCGCGGCGAGCAGGAACCAGCGGGCGTACGCGCAAACCCGCCGGGACAGGCTCATGCGCTGAGCTCGGCCGTACGCGGCGGGTCAGTCGCTTCACGACCGAGCGGCCACGGCTGATCGACGTATAGATCGCGTAGCGCCGCCAGGTTTTGCCGCACTTGGTCCGCGCTCGGGCGCGCGCGGGGGTCCTTGCGCAGACAAGCGGCGAGCACCTCGGCAAACGCCGCACAGCCCGGCTGCTGCGCGAACGCGCGCAGTCGTTCCGGCCAGCCGTCGTGGCCGAGCTGCAGCGCGATCAGGCTCATCTCGTCCTCGGCGTCGAGCAAGAGATCGGCCGTGAGCACTTCGAAGGCCAGACACGCGAACGCGTAGACGTCGGTCGCCATGGGCGGCGGGGTGTAGCCCGCGGGCACGACGCCCAGAATCTCCGGTGCACAGTATTCCAGTGTCCCGCAGCCCGGTCGCAGGTGACGTCCGCTCAATCCGAAGTCCACGAGCACCGGGATCTCGCTGTCACGCAGGATGATGTTCGAGGGCTTGAGATCGAGGTGGCCGATGCCCGCGCCGTGCATGGCCGAGAGGCCCGCCAGCATGCCGTCCAGATACGCGAAGGCCCCGCTCGTGGTGAGTGAACGACTGCGCACGAGCCGGTCGAGGCTGGCGCCACGGATGAGTTCCATCACCAGAATCGGCTTCGGGCGCGCCGCCAGATCGAAGGTCACGAAGCGCGCGAGGTTCGGATGCTGGGGCAGGCTCAAGAGCGCACCGGCTTCCTCACGGAACATCTGCAAGAATTCTTGTTCGGACAGGCTGCGCGCCATGGTCGGATCGAATTGCGGCACCTTCAGCGCGAAGGCCTCGGCGTTGGGATCGTGTCGCTCCTCCAGGCGCCGCGCCACGAACACCGAGCTGACTCCGCCGGTGCCGAGCGCGCGGACCACGTAAAATG
Organism: Polyangiaceae bacterium; assembly: GCA_035318565.1. Lineage (GTDB taxonomy): Bacteria > Myxococcota_A > Polyangia > Polyangiales > Polyangiaceae > DATDJP01. The sequence goes on along the minus strand of DATHEN010001027.1, from coordinate 5,870 downwards.
CCCCGATCGTGCGCCGCGGCATCAGCCAGTCCGGCAGAGCGACGCGCCGGCGTTCGAGCGGAATGGCGTACACGTCGCTGGTCACCGACGTGGGCAAGCTCTCGAGCCGCGCGAGCACCAGGAGCAAGCGCTGTGAAATGGCGTTCGGGAGATCCGCGGCCAGCTCCTGGATCGCCATGGCAAACGGCTCGCCCTCGAGCGGAACGTCAGCGCTGACCGCGCGCTCCAGCAGGGCCGAAATCGGGTCCACGTCTGCGACGACGGCGATGTCGGTGTCTGCGTCGTCTTCCAGCACACGGCGCACCGCGCCACCCGTCAACATGCGCAGCGCTTCCACGGAGCTTTCGAGCTCGTGGATCGGGTCGCCGCCCGCGGCGCGCGGATCGACCATTTCGCTGAGACCGCGCGCTCCGGCCACGAGCTCAAGCGCGCGGCCCACACGCAGCAGCACCTTGCGCAAGGCCTCGCTGCGGTACGAACCGGCAGCGCCGAAGCCGCGGCTCAGCTGCACGACGCGGCGGGCGATTTCGAGCTGGTCTTCGCCCTGTGCTTCGGGGCCTTCGCCGGCTTCGACCGGGTCGTCGGGCGGGATGACCTCGAGAAACTCGCAGTACGCTGCGAACATGGCGCGCACGTCGGGGTGGGTCGAAGCCTCTGCGACGGCCCGAATACTGCTGGGCCGGTCCACGCGCAGCGCCACGGCGAGCAGCAGATCGCACGGCTCGTGAACGCTCTCGCGAGCGGCCGCGTCCAGACTGCGCGCGAGCGCGGCACACAGCACGCGTTCGACCGAGGCGTCGAGCTCGCTGCCCAGGTTTTGCACGAGCAGCTGCACCGTCTGTTTGATGCGCGCGCGTAGGTTCGGATTCTCGGTCTCGGGCTGCGACGTCTCGAGGTCGACGAGGTGCAGCAAGACGCGCAAACGGCGCTGATGAGCCAGCGAGATCTCCGTCGAACGCGCACTCACCACGAGCGTCTGCTCGCGTTCCAGGATCCAGCGTCCGAGTGAGTCGTACAGTTCGTAAATCTCGGGGACGCCGCTCTCGGCTTCACCGGGATGGCGGCCGAGCAGCAACAGATCGCCGAGCCGTGAGCGTTCGAGCGCCGCTTCGTCCAGATCGCTGAGCAGCGCCAGCTCTTCGGCCGCGTCGTCGTCGTCGGTGCCGAGCTCACTCAAGCGCCCGATCAGCACGCGCGCCTGCTGCATGGCTTCGGTCGCGAGCTCGTAGGCCAGGTGCGCGCCCTTGATTTCGTAGGCGGCCAGCGCGCGCCGGACCTTACCGCGCAGGCTCGCGTCTTCGGAGCTGTCGAGCCGCGGTCGCGCCGCGGCCGCAGCGCCTTCCAGCGGACGCCGCACGGACGCGGCGGTTTCATCGGCCAATTGCGTGCGAATACGCGAGCCGAAGCTTATCGACTGCACGTCCCGGAGCAGATCGGCGATGGCCTCGTTGACGTCGCTCTGCTGCAGGCTCGTGAGCGTATCCAGCAGCTGCTCTGCGGCGTCGGGCTCCGCCTCGATCACGCGCGGCAAGCCCCACACGAGCGCCGCCGTGAGTCCCGGATCGCGTTGCACGAGATCGCCTTGCAACAGCTGCTGGCACAAGCCGAGCGCCGTGATCGGCTCGGCCACGAGCCCGGCCACGAGCGAAACGGCTCCGCGCCGCCAATCGCTCGGCGTCTGCGCCGGATCGAGATCCGCGTCGATGCGCTCGCGCAGGTCGGGACTGAGCGCCGCGAGCAGACCGCGCGCCACTGCCGCGTGCCGCCAGACCAAAGGTTCGCGGTCTGCCAGGAGCTGCTCGAAGCTCGGCCGGATCGCGGGGCGACCGAGCAGGTCGCTGAAGAATGGATCCCCTTGTTGAGCGCGGGTGCAGGCCTCGCGCGCCGCGTGCTCGAGCACCTGCGCGGCGAGCCGGCGGCTGTGCAAGCTGCGGGTCGCGGGTTGCACCACCCAGCGCTCGAGCAGCTCGCGTCGCGTGACCAGCGAGAGCGCCAGTGCGTCGGCGTTCACCGAGCTCAGGATCGGCATGTCGAACACCAGCGCCACGCGCGCGCGCAGGGTCGGCGTCTCGAGCGGCTTGCCGGTGGTCAGCGCCATGCGCGTGGCCACGGCCGCGAAGGTGCCGGCGGTGCCCTGATACAGGCGGGTGAAGACGCGCCGGCCGAGCTCGCGGCGCTCGCGACCTGCTGGCAGGGCGGCCGTCAGCTCGTACAGCGCCACGGCGGCGGCGCCGGGCAGCAGGAAGTCGAGGTCGTCGCAGAGCCCGGTTTCGAGCGCCACCTGGGCGGCCCGCACGATCTGCTCGGCGCCCACGCCGTCCAGCGGCGGTGGTCCGCTCACGCGCAGCGACTGACCCAGAGCGGCAATGGCCTGCCGCCAGTTAGCCCGCCTTTCGGCCGGATCGTGCAGCCTCGGCAGGGTAACCAGGGCTTCAACGGGGTTCGGGCGCCCGCGCATGGGAACAACTCAGCTTAAGTCGGCGCTCGGCGCGCTGTGGCACATGAAGGTGGCGGCACGAACGGTGCCGGCCTCGAGAAGGAGTGTTCACATGCCCGCCGTCGAGTGTCCACCGGCAACTCGTAGAACAACGAATTTACAGCTATTTGTCTCGGATCACGCCTTGCGGTAGGCGCCTGGTGTTTTGCCCGTCCAGCGCCGGAACGCCCGGGTGAAGTTTGCGGAGTCGGAGTACCCCAGCCGGCTGGCGATCTCCTCGACCGTCAGCTGGGACTGCAAAAGCGAAACCGCCCGCGCCGCCTGAACTTCGTCCACGAGGTCCGAGTAGGTGCTGCCCTCGTCGGCCAGCTTTCGCTTCAGGGTACGCGCCGATACCCCGAGCTCGGTCGCCATCGGCTCGATGGCGGGCAGCTGCCGTTCGTGGGTCCCCAGCAGGCTTCGCACGCGTGCCACGTAGCTGCGCTGGTGGCCGAGCCGATCGAGCTCTTGCTCGCAGGCGTCGCGCGCTAGCCGCAGCGCGTCGGGGTCGGACATCGTGAGCGGCAAGTCGAGGTTTGCTCGATCGAAGCTCAGGCGGTGTGCCGGTCGCGAGAAGGAGACCTTGCCCGGGAGCTGGGCGGCGAGCCGCGCCGCGTAAAGGGGCTCGGGAAAGGCAAACTCGGCGTCTCCCACGAGCTCCTTGCCGGTGAGCGAGTTGCCGATGCGCCACAGGCCGACCATCAGGGAAATGATGACGACGTCGCGCGCGCTCCCGAACGAGCAGTTCTCGGTGAAGACGATCGCCGCGCGCTCGCCCTGTTCCTCGAGCAGGAGCTCGAACGCCGTGGAACGGGTGGGGGAGTAGCGCATCGCGAGCTCGAGTGCTTCGCGTAGCGTAGACGCGGCCATCGCCGCAAAGCCGACGAAGCCGTACGCAGAGACCCGCATCTGCAAACCCAGATAGAAGCCCAAACAAGGCTCACCGGTCAGCGTCCGAGCACGCTCGATCACTTGCTCTATGACCGGTATCGACAAGCGGGAGGAGGGCGCCGAAAGTTCGTCGATCGTAAGCCCGAACGGCCCGAGCAGCTCCTCGGCGCTGATCTCCCAGCGGCTCACGAGCTCCGCCATGTGCTTTGCGTGGACGCCCGGTAAGTTATGCGCCTCACGCCCTTGGGCGGTCTTGCCGAACTCAGCTCGCTTCGCCGGCATCTGGCCCGAACTGACAGGAAACTGGCACGACATAACCTTACGCCGGATCGCCGCCCAGCGCATTGTCCGAGCATGAACAGCGCCCTCCGCTACTACCGCAGCACGGAATGCGGCCGCTTGGCGGCCAGCGATGGCACCGAGCTGCGTTACCTCTCGACCGGTTACGGGGACGAAACCGTCGTCGTCATTCCGGGTATCGAGGACGCCGTCCTGCACTTCGAGCACGTGCCGTGGTTTTGGGCCTGGTATTACCGCCCGCTCGCCGAGCCGGGCCGGCGCGTGATCGTGCTCGGGCGGGGCCGAGGCCTGGGAGAGCAAACCTCCACGGCGAGCCTGGCCGGGAGCTACGCCGATGTCATCGAGCAGCAGTTCGGCCGAGTGCACGTGGTGGGCATCAGCATGGGAGGTCTCATCGCGCAGCACCTGGCGGCGACCCGCCCGGAGCTCGTCGAGCGCCTGGCGCTGGCCGTCACTGCGAGCGGCGTGGGCGCTGGCGGAGTTGCCGAAGGGGAACGGCTCGGGGAGCTGGCTGCTCAGGGGCGCTGGCATGCGTTCGCGAAGGAATCCAACCGCATCTGTTTCAGCGGGGGGCTGCGCGCCTTGCTCGTGGTTCTGCTGCTGCTGCTGGCGCCCTTCGAGTGGTTGCTGCGAATGCTGCTCGTCGGGAAGGGGCCCGCCCAGGAGTTCCGCGTCTCCGCTCGGGCTTGCAGCGGTCATCAGGGATCCGCGCTCCTGAGTGCCATCACAGCGCCCGCGCTGGTTTGGGGAGCGAGCGACGATTGCTTGTTTCCACGCGCGTCGCTCGAAGAGATGACGCGTGCGCTGCCGAACGGCCAGCTCGCGCTGGTCGCCGGGAATCACGCTGCGTTCTTGCAAGAGCGCGCCAGCTTTCATGGCGCGCTGCACGCCTTCTTCTCCGAAGCGCCCGTGCCGCGCGGCCGCGAAACGGACGTCGAAGTGGCGATCGTCGGCTCGGGCTTCTCGGGCCTGGGCATGGCGATCCGCTTGAAACAGCAAGGCCGTGGCTCGTTCCTGATCTTCGAAAAGGCAGCGTCGATCGGCGGAACCTGGCGCGACAATGACTATCCGGGCTGCGCCTGCGACGTGCAGTCGCACCTGTACTCGTTCTCGTTCGAACAGAATCCGTTGTGGACGAGGAAATTCGCGCGCCAGAGCGAGATCCGCGAGTACCTCGAGCGCTGCGTCGACAAATACGGCCTGCGGCGGCACGTACGGGTCCGCGCGGAAGTGACGCGCATCGAGTTCAACGAGCAGGGCGCGTTTTACGACGTGCATTTGTCCGACGGCACGAGCGTGACCGCGCGCCACGTAGTGTTCGGTGTCGGCGCGCTCAGCCGGCCTGCGTATCCGCAGATCGAAGGAATCGAGCAGTTCGCAGGGCGAGCGTTTCATTCCGCGGCCTGGGATCACACCTTCGATTTCGAGGGCAAGCGCGTCGCCGTGATCGGCACGGGCGCCAGCGCGATTCAGATCGTGCCGCAGCTCGCCGCGCGTGTATCGAAGCTCAGTGTCTTTCAGCGCACGCCGCCGTGGGTGCTGCCGAAGTCCGATCGCGGCATCAGCGAGCTCGAGCGCAGACTGTTCCGCGCCGTGCCGCTGCTTCAAACGCTCTATCGCGCCTACATTTACTGCTCACTCGAGCTGCGCGTGCTCGGCTTCGCCATTCACCCGGGCATCATGCACATCGCTCGCTGGCTCGGGAAGCTGCAAATCTGGCGCCAAATCGAGGATCCGGCGCTGCGCGCCCAGGTGACGCCGAGCTACATGCCCGGTTGCAAGCGCGTGCTGATCGCCAACGACTACTATCCGGCGCTCGCGCGCCCGAACGTCGAGCTCGTGAGCGAGCGGATCGTAAAGGTGACGGAGCGCGGGATCATGACCGCCGACGGACGTGAGCACGAGCTCGACGCCATCGTGTACGGCACGGGCTTTCGCGTCTCGGACGTGCTCGCCCCGCTCGAGGTCATCGGTCGCGGCGGCGCGTCCCTCAACCAGGTCTGGAAGACGCGGATGGAGGCGTATCTCGGGACCGCGATCTCGGGTTTTCCCAACTTCTACATGCTGCTCGGGCCCAACACCGGCCTCGGCCACAGCTCGATGGTCTACATGATCGAGTCGCAGATCGCGTACGTGCTGGACGCGCTGCGCACGATGGAGCGCTCGGGCGCCGCTCGCGCGGAGGTCCGGCCGGAGGCGGTGG
>DATHEN010001026.1:0-2020 GCA_035318565.1 Polyangiaceae bacterium | reverse complement strand
TCGTTCAGGTCGGCGCGGCGCTGCCGCGCGTGATCGGAGAGGCCGGTGCGCAGGCTGCGGCATGTGTCGCGGCAGGAGCCGCCGCGTCGGCCCAGGCATCGGCTCGTATCGACGTGAGCGTCCGCGCGAGCGCCAGTGTGTCCGGCCGGGTGGGGGCCACCGCGGGATGACCGGCGTTTCGACCTGAACACACACTCAGCAGTCAAGCCGCTGGGCTGCCGCTAGGCTAGGCCCTCGCCGGCTCGCTGCCGGCGCTCGGAAGGCACCCTCGGCGTCGAAAACTTCGCGCTCGCGGCCAGAATCCGCTTGCCGCTGTGCCGGTAATCGACCTACATCGGCGCCGCCTCGGAGCCTGGAGGAACCATGCTCAAAGTCCTGGTCGCAAAAGAACGAGCTGAAGGCGAGACCCGCGTTGCGGCCACGCCGGATACAGTCAAACAAATCATTGCTGCCGGTATGGCAGTGGACGTGGAGCGCGGCGCAGGGGAGGCCTCCTTCATCCGCGACGCCGAGTTCGAAGCCGTCGGCGCCAAGATCGTGGGCAACGATAGAGCTGCCTGGCAAAACGCCGACATCGTGCTGAAGGTGCGGGCGCCGGCCGAAGCGGCCGAGTTCGGCGGTGACGAGATCGAAGGCCTGAAGAGCGGCGCTCTGGTGATTGGCTTTCTGAATCCGTACGCAGCCGCGCCTCGCATCAAGCAGTTCGCGGATCGTGGTGTGAACACCATCTCCATGGAGCTCATCCCGCGTATCACGCGCGCCCAGAAGATGGACGCGCTGAGCTCGCAGGCCAGCATCGCCGGCTATAAGGCGGTGCTGCTCGCGGCGGCCGAGCTCCCCAAGTACTTCCCGATGCTCATGACCGCAGCCGGTACGGTACGTCCGGCGCGCGTGGTCGTGATGGGCGCCGGCGTTGCCGGTTTGCAGGCGATTGCCACGGCGCGCCGTCTCGGTGCCATCGTCGAAGCGAGCGACGTCCGGCCGGCAGTCAAGGAACAGATCGAATCGCTTGGCGCACGTTTCATCGATTTGCCCGAGCTCCCCAAGGATTCGGAAGACGCAGGTGGCTACGCCAAGGAGCTGCCGGCGGAGTTCTTGCGCAAGCAGCAAGAGATCGTGGCCAAACACGTCGCCGACGCGGACGTGGTCATCACCACCGCATTGATTCCGGGCAAACCGGCGCCCAAGCTCGTCCCGGCCGAGGTCGTCGAACGCATGCGGCCCGGCTCCGTGATCGTCGATCTGGCCGTGGAACAGGGCGGCAATTGTCCGCTGAGCGAGGCCGGCCGCAACGTGCGCAAGCACGGCGTTCTCATCATCGGCCATCGCAATCTGCCGGCTACGCTGCCGGCCGATGCGAGCATGATGTACAGCCGCAACATCCTGGCGCTCCTGGGCGACATCGTGAAGAAGGGTGAGCTCGTACTGGACGTGTCGGACGAGATCATGCGCGGCGCATTGCTGACGCACGGTGGCCGCGTCGTTCATCCCGGCATCGCCGGTCAGCTCGGGTTGGTCGTTGAATCCCCAAAAGGGGGTAAGGAGGCGGCCTGATGTTGGGTCCGCTGCTGATCGGCACTTACATTTTCGTGTTGTCGATGTTCGTGGGCTTCGAGGTCATCGGCAAGGTCGCCCCCACATTACATAACGCCCTGACCGCGGGCATGAGCGCCGTCGGAGGCATTGCGCTGCTCGGTGCGCTATACGCCGTTCAGCGCGCCGGTGATGGCTCTCTCGATTGGCTGTCGCTGCTCGCGATAGCGCTTGCCGCCGGCAGCGTGGTGGCGGGCTTCGTTCTGGCGTCGCGGCTCCTGCCCGCCGGCAAGAAGCGGGAACAGACATGAGCACGCTCGATCTGCTCGTAGACGGCGCGTATCTGGTGAGCGCGCTTTTGTTCGTGGCGGGCATCAAGAAGCTCGGCAAGCTGCGCGATGCGCCGCGCGGGAATCGTTTCTTGAGCGCCGCCATGCTGCTGGCCGTGGTCACCACGATCCTCGACTTGAGCGACCTGAATTTGGCG
>DATHEN010001025.1:0-2170 GCA_035318565.1 Polyangiaceae bacterium | reverse complement strand
ACGCCGTTCACGTCACCGCCGATGTTCACGAGCGATACCTGAAGGCCGGAAATACTGCTCGCCACGCCCGCGATGCCGCTCACTTGCACGCCCGCGTGGGCGCGCGCGCGATTGACGAGACCGGCGGCTTGAATTCCGTCGACCGCGCGCGCGTACGAAACCAGGCCGGCCGCCTGCGCGCCGGCGACGTCCCGCGCAGACGCGACGATGCCGGCCGCTTGCGCGCCGGTCATGTCCTCAGCCCGAACGACGATGCCGGCCGCCTGCGCGCCCTGCACGTCCCCCTTGCGCCAGACGAACAAGCCCGCCGCTTCGGCGCCGCGCAAGCGGCCCTCTGCCGTAGAAAATAAACCGCTCGCAGCGACGCCCTCACTGCCAGCGCGGAGCGAGCTCCACAGCCCGGCAAAGACCGCCCCGCGCGACGCGCCATCGACGCGGATCACGCCCGGATTGAAGCCGGCACCCGAGAGCTCGCCCACGCGTGAGTAGGCGAGGCCCAGCTCGAGGTGCACGCGCCGTAACTGGCTGTCCCGGTACAAGGCGAGCGGGTGAAACAGCGACAAGTTGGCGATCGCGCTGCCCCTCGGCTCGAGCTTCCGCGGCGCGGTCGCTGGGGCTACCGGAGCCTCTTTCTCCTGGGGTCGCTCCGGCGCACGGGTCTCGCTTTCCGGCGCCGGCACGGCGGTCTCCGCAGCAGGCTTGGGCGGGCCGTCTGACACGGGTGGCGTCGTCGTGGCAGCAGGTGGCTCGGGCGCGGCAGGCGGCTTCAGAGCAGCGGCGACTTGCGATGCCTCGTCCCGCGCCAGATTCCCTGCCAGCCACGCGATCACCTGCAGGCGCTGTGCCTCGTCGTCAGGCAGGTCCAAGCTGCGGCTGAGCTCGCGGCCATCGCTCGCGGCATAGTGTGCGCTCACCGTGCGAGCCTCGATGCGCAAAGACAGTGTTCCGCGCGCATTGCTCGCCGGAGCGTCGATCACGACCCAGCCGAGCTCGCGCGCGATCTCGCGGCGCACTGCTTCCGGGTCCGGCCGCGATTGGCCGGGGGCGACCAAAACCACCAGCGGTGACGGCTCTGCGTGAGCGAGCTGCGCCAGCGACAGGACGAGAGAGACGGTCAAGGCAAGGCGTACCGAGCGGGACAGTGAGCTCACGGCGCTTCGTGCCCCGAGCCGCTCGAATCGTTCAATCCTCCACACGAAAGCGGCATGTATAGCTCACGTCCGTCAATACCGGGCTACCGCTGCGGTCGAGCGGCGGAGTCCAGCGCGACCCGAGCAGCGTCTTGCGACACGCGGCACCGAACCCTGCGCGGGTCTCGGAAGCAATGCTGGCGCTGTGAACACGGCCGCTGGTACCGATTCGGGCCCGCACCACCGCCACCCCGCCCAGGGCCAGGCGGCGAGCTTCGGCCGGATAGTACTGCCGGAGGAGTCCGTCCAGCGCCGGCGGCGCCGGCCTGCGTGAAAGGTCGCTCAGCGCAACCAAGGCGGGCCCCTCCAGGCGTGCGCTGGCGGGCTGCGCGGCCGCGGACGCCTTTCCGGCGCGATTGGGCGCCGAGCTCGCGCTGCCATTGCCGGCCAGTGAAGACCAGCTCGCACCAGGGCCGTCGTTGGTCAGCGTGACCCCGCTCAGATCCAGAGCGGCGGGTTCGCTGGGCGCCGGCGCTGGCTCGCGTTCGACGACGGGCTCGCTGAACTGGCTTCGCGTGCGCGCTGGCGGCTGGCGGGGCTCGGGCGCGGCAGGCTCTTGCGGCGGAGCGACGGGGGGCGGCGCTGGCTCGGGACGCGCGGGCGCCACCGTGAGCTCGACCCGCGTGGGCAGTCTGTGCGTCGCGCGAGCTTTCGGTGCGTGCCACAGTCCCCAGACCAAGAGCGCGTGCAGCGTCAAGCTCGCGAACGCGCCGATCCACGCGAAGGCTCGCGGCCGTTGCGATCCGCTATCATCCATCGTTTCCGAGCTCGCTCGGCTGCACGTTGATGGCAAATTGTGTGATGCCCTCCTGACGCAGCAGATCGATCACCGAAATCACTTGCCGGTGCGCCGTGGCACCGTCTGCCGCAATGATGGCGCGCCGCTCACGCCCCACGGCAGCGCTCCGTAAAGCACGGCGCAGCTCGGGCCGGCTCACGCGCTTGCCGTCGAGCCACAAAGCGCCGCTGGCTTCCAGGCT
>DATHEN010001024.1:0-2256 GCA_035318565.1 Polyangiaceae bacterium | reverse complement strand
GGGTGCGCCCCCAACGCCCCGCGCTGGTCGACCGCGGGTAAAACCAGAAGTCGACCCCCGAAAGGGTCGCTTGCTGGCCAGCTATGACGGGTGCACACCTAGGGCATGTCCGCCAATCTCGCCCCAGTACCCGATCATGATTTTGAAACACTGAACGCTCAGCTCGACGCCGACAACGCCGAACGAGAACAGGTGGAGCTAGAACTCGAGGCCATGAAAACTATGGCCGAACAGCTGCTTGCGCTCGACCAGCCCAGCCGCGCGCGGGTGCTGCGATATCTGAACGAACGCTGGAACAGCCCAGCCTAAAACGGTCGTATGCTGGCCACCATGAAGCGGGCCAAGCCGAACAAGTGGCAACGGATGGTGGAGCTGCTGGGGCTGAAAGATCACGTCTTTGGCGTTGCGTGTCCGAGGTGTTCGCGCGCGTCTGGTGCACCGTGTGAGGGGGAGTGGCCACACGTGCAGCGATACGTTGCCGAGTTGGAGTCTAGTCTGCTGCCACGGTGTGCTGAGTGCGGCGGGATTCCGAGTGAATGCATACCGTGCGCGGAGAAGGTCGCTGAGCGTATTGGGTTGCCGGCGCTTGCGGCTGCTGCCGCGGACATGAAGCGCCGAAAAGCGTCCGCCTCCTGAGAACGGGAAAAACTGTCGTATGCTGGCCACGATGGACGACCAACTACGTAGCGCGCTCGAGAAGGCCGGGGCGACCAACCGCGACACGTGCAACAGATTCGCGGTGTCGATCTCGGGTCAGGGTCAAGTCGTGCTGCTCCGCCCGCCGCTGCCGTTTCAGCCCATGAGCAAAGCGGACGCACTGCTGATGGCTGCATGGCTGGTGGCGCTTGCCGAAGACGAGCCGGGACAGTTCACCGCAGCGCTGGAATCGGTCAAGAGAACCTGACGGGGTTGCGGACCTGAGTGTTTCGATGCATTGCCCGGAGATGCCGAAAGACTTTACCAAGCTCCTTCCTGGCTTCCCGATGAGCGAACAAGCGGTGGAGATCGCCCTCAACCTCTGCGAAAACCTGCGCTGCAGCGGTTCGCCTGCGCTGCGGCGCTTTGCCGCCTCCCTGCCGCCGCTGTGCTGCTCGACCGCTCCGCTGGTCGCGGTGAATGCCCAGCGGCCTATGCGCGACGTCTGCGCGGACTGTCGCGTGATCATCTGGACGCGTTCGCTGGTGCGCGAGCTCGCTGACGATGTCGACATGGGCAAATTGGAGGAGCGTGGGCTTTGTCGGCTATTGTCCAAGGATGGCGACGAAGAAAAAGAAGATCTCACGTAAAAAGGCGACGGTGATACCGCCAGCCCAGACGGGAAAAGATGCCCTCTTGCTCCTGACGGAGGTCGCCGAGATCTGCCGTGTTCCAATCGGTTCCGTGCGCGGCTGGATACGGGATAAGCGCTTGCGCTCGATCCGTCCGGGTCGCCGTGTGATGGTGCGGCGCTACGAGCTCGATCGCTTTCTCGAGGATTCATGACGCACCTACCGAACCACAGCCCCGACTGCGAATGTCACTTCTGCACGGATGGCCCGCTAGAAAAAGCGTGCGCCGTAGGGTGTGCACTTGCCGTGCTGGAAGAGTACGCGGCAAAGCACGGCGAGGCCGGAACGAAAGCCAGCCTCGAAGAGCGGCAACAGCTGCTCGATATGGTGTGGGGACTGCTGCAGCGCGGTGGCTACTCGGAAGCACAAGCGCGCGAGCTCGTGGTGATGATGCCGCCAGAGTGAAGGGGGCTTGCGATGTCTAACGCTGTCGTACACCATTCGACGATGGGTGACGAGACGACAGTTCAGGCCGCTTTCCGGCTGCCAGTCAGCTTGATCGATGCCTTGGACGAGCACGTAACACGCATGAGAAAGCGAGCGCCAGGGGTCCGGGTCACACGCTCGGATGCGGCTCGGCTGCTACTGCTGCGCGGCATCGAAGAGGCAACGCGACGCGCGCGCAACGACGGGGCCGAGTGATGGAGGATCGAGATCGCAGAGCGGACTACTGGCAGACCGCGCCCGAAGATCCGCGTGAAGCGAAGTACGTGGAGATCGATCGGCGGATCAAGCTCGCCGGCATGGGTTCCGATGCCGTGGAGTTCCTGCGGCAGATGGCCGGTGCTGTTGCGCCCGGTGCCAAGTGCGAACACTGGAGCGAGGAGGTTGCGGCGTACGGTGAGACGGACGAGCCGTGCGAGATCTGTCAGATGCAGCAATGGACATCCGAGCTGGTGAGGTCCATCGCGACGCAAGGCATCGGCGA
>DATHEN010001023.1:0-2057 GCA_035318565.1 Polyangiaceae bacterium | reverse complement strand
ACTCTGACCTGAACAATTTGCAGCTCCAGTACGGCGCCGTTGACCACACTGCATACTGGAACTTTACCAACTTCTGCCGAACGGTGGATCCTGACGGTCCCAACTCGCCCGCGGCTGCGCCAGACATCGCGTGCACGCGCTGAGCAACGGACGCGCCTCGTAGCAACTGCCGTCATTCCTGTGGAAAGCACAGCGTGTTCCGGCGGCAGCCACGAGGCGCGGCGCTCCATTAGGACACTTGAGGTGGTTTGCAGCATGAAACACGTTTGCGAGCCTGAGCTCTCACCTCGCTTTTCATGCACGGCTACCGTGCTCACGATCTTGCTCGTAAGTTCTTCACTGGCGGGCTGTTCTCAGCCGTGTCCTGACGGGACGGAAGCGAGATTCGACCGCTGTGTTCGCGCGCCCGAGGGGTTACCCCTAAACTCCTATTTGAAAGCTTCGTCCCCGCAACCGGAGTCTTGGTTCGGTCATGCCGTTGCGGTCGACGGGAAGGGGGTGCTCGTGGCAGCGCCCTTCGAGAGCGAATTTCGTGACCAGCGGCAGATACGCAGCGCCGCCGTGGTCTACCTCTTCCAGGCCGAGAAGAATTTCTCCGACCCGCGGCGGATCGTGGCGGAGAACGCGGGCGATGGCGATGGCGAAATTCCGTTCGATATCGTCCCCGAGGAGTTTCGGGGTTCGCTGGAACCCTGGGGATCCGTTGCACTCGCAATGACGGATGACCTCCTCGTCATCGGTGTGGCCGGCGAGTCCAGCGCAAGTCTCGAGCCAGCTTCCAAGGGCGCCGCACCATTCGCTGGCGCCGTTTATATCTACGACCGCGCTTCGGGCGACCTCGTCGACTATCTCAAAGCGCCCACTCCTCGGGAGCGCGATCTCTTCGGCCACGATGTGGCGATCACAGATTCGTGGTTGGCGGTTAGCTCGCCAGGTTTTGACGATCCGGTGAAAGACAGCGGCGTCGTCTACGTTTACGAACGTAAAGACCATAGCCTCGAGACGGGCGCCGTCGAATTGCCTCCGCAACTGCTCAGAGCGCCGACACCAACCGAGAGTTCCTTCTTGGGCAGATCGCTCGATCTGGAGGGAGAGGTCCTGGTCGTCGGCGCCCCGCTTGCTGCACACGGGGATCAGCCATCGCTCAAAAGCGGGCAGGTATTCGTGTATCGGCAATCCGATGGCAATTGGGGGCATGAGCAAACGTTGGATTCGTCCTACCCGACACAGCGCGGCGTCTTCGGCTACAGCGTGGCCATGTCAGGCGAGCGCTTTGTCATAGGCTCACCGGGTGCAGCGGGCTGCGGCGCGGAGGACGGGCCGCTCGCATTCCGGGGAGCGGCGTACGTCGTCAGCAGACAGGCAGGGACATGGTCGATGGGACGTTGTATGAAGGCCCGTACTGGCGGAGCAACCGCTGGGTTCGCCGCTAGCGCGGCCATTCTCGGCGATCATCTGGCCATCGGAGCAACTTGGGATAGCAACGGGATCCGGGGAGGGCGCCCGCTCGAAGCGTCGGGTGCTGCCTATCTCTATGAGTTCTCCGAAGAGCTAGGTTTTCGCGAAACCGCGTACCTCAAAGCGCCCAATGCTCGCACCAACGACGTGTTCGGTTTTCCAGTAGCGCTCGCTCCCGGAATGCTTGTGGTCGGAGCCCCCGGGCAATCGGGCAATCAATCCTCGGTCGATGCCCGTCCCGAGCTCGAGCCTGCAGGCGAATCGGGCGCGGCTTACGTGTTCAGCACGCCAGAGCCTTAGGCTCCGCGAGGCATCAACTGCGCGGCTACGAGGATACCCGTTAAGACTGACGCACGGCCCTTCTACTTCACCAGCTCGGCGCTTGAAGCGCTTGCCCTTGATTCGGCCTTCGTTCAGGCTCTAGCACTACCCACGCGACGCTGGAGCTATGGGCTCGGGCTCTCCCGTTCTCACGCGTTCTGGATGGTCAACAATGATGGTGCACTGGACCTTCACCTCTTGAGCATGAAACTCGACGGACAGGGCATCCCCACGGACATAGTGCTGGAGGTTCCGCCGGGTTGTACGAACCGTGAGTT
>DATHEN010001022.1:0-2471 GCA_035318565.1 Polyangiaceae bacterium | reverse complement strand
TCCGTCTCCTGCCGCCCCTCTACGACAGACCCACCAGACCTCGCGACAAACCGGCATCCACGATGCGCGTCATCGCCGGCACGCCAGAAGACCCATCACGCAGCGCGCGCGAAACCGACCACGGATCCATCAGCCACGGCGCGCGCTAACACCAGCCGAGGATGTCGAGCATCGCGACCCAGCCCGTGCGAACGGTCGAGTCCTCCTGTTGTCTCTCAGGCTATTCCACCGCTTGTATCTCACGCTTTTTCGTGACGCCACCGGTGCGATCTCTCGCTGTGGCTGACCGTCTTCGCACGACGCAGACGAGGACGGAAAGCGAGAGGCCGGCGCGAGCATGATCTCGGCCGGCCTCTCGGTGATGGCGCAGGTTCGCGCTATGCGACTTCTTGGAGCGCAGTCTGCACGTGCTCGGTGGTGACGGTCTTGGCCTTGGCGATCGCGGCGGCGAAGAGCGCGTGATGGGCCAGGAGGTTGACCTTGCGTGGCAGGCCGTTGGCGGCCTGGTGGATCGCCTCGACGGTGGCAGGCTCGAAGAGGGGCAGCTCGCAGCCAGAAAGGCGCAGCCGGTGCTCGAGGTAGCCGCCGATCTCATCGCGGGCGATGCCGCGCACGTGCGCGCGTACGACGATGCGTTGAGCGAGCGCCTCAAGCGCGGACATGCCGAGGCGCCGACGCAGCTCGGGGTGACCGACCAGGATCACGCCCAGACGGTTCTCGGAGTCCATCGCGTAGTTGGTCAGTAGGCGCACGTCCTCGAGCACGTCGGTGCGCAGGTGGTGGGCCTCGTCGATGATCAAGATCGGTCGCAGCCTGTTCTCGGCGCATAGGCGTGAGACTTCGGCGCGGATGTGCTTGAAGAGCGCGGCGCGGTTGCGTTCGGTAGGAAGGCCCAGCTCCCACGCGATGGTCTTGTAGAGGTCCATCACGTTACCGGTCGTCAGTGAGACATAGAGCACGCGGTGCAAGCCCGTGTTGAGGCCTGCGACCAAGCGCCGGCACGCAGTGGTCTTGCCGGAGCCGCTCTCGCCGGTCACGAGGCCGATGCCACGCATGTCGAGCAGGTGGCGCAAGCGTGCGGTGAGCTCGTCCAGCGATGCGGTCTCGAAGAGGTCGGTCTCGGCGACTTCCTTGTCGAAGGGGTGCCGTGTGAGGCCAAAGTGCTTGCGGTACGGCATCAGAAATCGCTCCCGTCATCGTCGCCGTCGTCGAGGTTTCTCATTGCGTTGCCCTCGGGCACGTAGGCTGTGACGTCGCCGTCGAGTTCGAGCGCGTCGCGCGTCTTGTTGCGACGCACGAAGCAGTTGGAGAGCGCATCGAGCCGTCGCGCGATCTCGATGCGCTTGCCGGCGTGCCAAACCTCGACGGTGCGCTTGTTCGGCGCGCGGGCCGGGTCGTAGCGCAGCGTGACGCTCTGACCCACGAGCGCGGCGTCGACCTCGAAGGCGACGCCGTCGAGCGTGACGGTGCGGTCGCGCGCGACGCGACGCTTCTGGTCGAAGAGAAAGCACTCGCCGACCTCGGAGCCGGGCATCTTCACGTGCTCGCTGATGCGCGCCCAGCGGTCCGCCGGCGTCTCGCCGCCGAGGCCGCGGTGCGGTGCGTGGTGGTACTCGCCCTCGACCCAGGCGGCGAGCTTGCGGTTCATGGTGTCGAGCGACAGTGGCGCCGCAGCTTCGATGAGCGGCATCAGCTGCATGCGCACGGTGCGAAACCAGCGCTCCATCTTGCCCTTGCCCTGTGGCGCGTACGGGCGTGCATGAATGAGCGCGATGCCGAGCTTGGCGCAGACCAGCGCAAGGTGTTGCGAGCGGAAGGCCGCGCCGTTGTCGACGTACAGGCGCTTGGGGATGCCGCGCCGGCGGAGCGCTTGTTCGAGCGCAGGCAAGTACGCCGTCGTGCGCTCGCTTAGGGCGAAGGTGGCGTGCGGGATCAAGCGCGTGGCGTCGTCGATGAAGGCAATGAGGTACGTCTGCCGCAATCGGCCATGCGCGCGGAGCTTGGGTCCGTACATCACGTCACTCATCCACAGCTCGTTGGCCTCGTCGTACTCGAAACGGCGGCGGTCCTTGCTCGTGCCGTCGTCCTTGCGCTTGTTCATCAGGCCCTTGCGCGACAAGAGCCGGTGCACGGTCGACAGCGGCAGCTCGACTTCGTCGGTCACGAGGCTTGCGTGATCGCGGCGTGCCTTCTGGATGAGCAGCGGGATCGACAGCTCGGACTCTTGGTCCTTGAGCTCGCACAGAAGGTCGACCACGCGCGGCGGGATCGTGCGCGCGGCGCCGAGGTCGCTGCGCACCTTCGGCAAGAGCGCATCGAAGCCGCCGCGCCGGTAGTCGCGCAGCCACCCGCGCATCGTCTCGGCCGCGACGTGACGCCGCAGCGTGCCCGGGATCTCGTACTCGCGCTCGGCCTTGTCGGTCAGCAGCTTGTACAGGCCGCGATGATTGGCAGGCAGCTGCACGAGGTCT
>DATHEN010001021.1:0-4747 GCA_035318565.1 Polyangiaceae bacterium | reverse complement strand
CGAACCGCTGCCAGACGACGACCGCAGGCAGCTGCCCGTAAGTTAGCTTCGTCCGACTCGCATCCCGAGCGGTGACGTGAGCATCGCCTACGTGACTCCCGAAGCTTCCAATGCAGAGCTCGCACCGTAGCTGCCGTTTGTGGCGCAGCGAATGCCAACTTCGGCATAGCGGTTCTCCGGATCCTGGGCGTAAGCGCGCCAAAAACCACAGGTTTGGCACGGCGAGAACCGGGCACGCATCGTGCTCACCCATCGACTCGTGAACGAACGACGCCTCAGACGCCTGCTTCGAACCCTCGCCGGCCCCGCGCTGGTTTCTCCGCTGGCAGCAATCGGATGCACGCCGCCCATCGAACCGTTTTGGTCGGATCTTCCGCTGGACGAGTTCGAGCCGCCGGCTTGCGCGGGGGGCCGATGGAACGCGACGGCGGGGCTCAATCCGGCAGCTCCGGCGGACTACGTTGCCTTGCGACTCGTTTACGGCCAGCGCTCCGCGGACGGCGGGGTCTCGCCAAGCCCGGAATTCACTGCGCTCGCTGAAACGGGCACTGCGTGCGCCACGGCAACGAACGAGCCTGCTTGCGAGCAGGCGCTCGCGGCGGTGGGCAGTGGGCTCACGCTGAACCAAGCCTGTTATATCGGTTTTCCGGCTGCGCCTTGCCAGCACTACCTCGTCACGACTGCGGGAGACAGCGTCCGGCGCCTTCTGCCCGGCCATGAGTACCTGCAGTTTCTGGGTCCAATCGATACGCCAGCCGAGGCTTTGCTGCTCGTGACCGACGACACCCACGACGGCTATCAAGTGGAGTGCAACACGCCCGATTTGAGCAGCGTTCGCGCGGTCGGCGACGGGTACGAAGTCGTCGCGCGAAAACCGAGCTACACGCCAGGTAGCTGCAACGTCACCATGCAGCGCGTGCTCGTGCACGTGAGCCGCGAAGGCGCTATTCGCGTGCTGCGCTCGAACGTGGCCAGCAACGCCTGGGGATGCCTCGGCAGGCGTACGCCCGCGGCTTCTTCGTGCCCCAACCTGCTGAGCGACAACCTGGGCGACTACTTTGCGAATGCCGCACACCTGGAAGCCGCCAGCGTGGCGGCGTTCCTGCGCTTGCGTGATGAGCTGCGCGCTCACAGTGCGGGAAACGCCCTGGTGCGCGCGGCCAAGCGCGCCGCTCTCGACGAAGTGCGCCACGCCCGCACCACGGCACGGCTCGCCAGAAAGTTCGGCGGCTCACCGCGTTTGCCCCGAGTTCGCTCACTGCCGGTTCGTTCGCTGGAAGAGATCGCTTGCGAAAACGTAGCCGAGGGCTGCGTCCGTGAGACGTTCGGAGCGCTCGTTGGCATGCACCAAGCGCGCGCAGCTCGAGATCCGGAGGTGGCGCACGCCTACCGGGCGATCGCCGCAGACGAGACCCGGCACGCTGCTCTCGCTTGGCGCGTGGCGCGCTGGGCCGAGCGGAAATTGTCCGCCGAGCAGCGCCGATCCGTACGCGAAGCGCGAGCTCACGCCATCACCGAGCTCCGTGAAGAGTTGCAGACCGCCGTGCCCGTGGCGCTGCGGGTCACGGCGGGAGTACCCGAGCCGGCCGTATCTCTGGCGTGGCTCGAACGACTCGAACAGGCGCTCTGGACGGAGCAGTGATCACGAGCTCGTGAGCCCGGCCATGAGTACTGCCAGCGCTGCGAGCGTGATCCACGCGCCGACTGCAACGGCGGCGCACCATGCGATACGGCTCGCCCGGGGTCTGGCGGAGCGCGAGATGTTCGCGCAAGCGCCGGCCGCGCCGATACCGAGGAGCATCGGTAGCGCACCGCCGCGCGTGACGATCGGAATGAGCAGGCACGCGACGACGAACGCCCACGCCCACTTCGGCATCGGCTTTGCGAGACCGAGCGGATCCTCCCCTCCCTCGATCTGCGCACCTGCGATAGTCAGCGCGTAAGCGGAGACCGGAAACGTAACTAAAGTCAGTATGGCGGAGCGCCCCGCGACGTCGAAGGGCCACGAGTGCCGGAACCCCCACGCGGTCTTGCGAAATACCTGCGTGCCGTCAACGTGAGCGACGACTCGACCCGTGAAAATGCCGTGCTCGATCCGTACGCGGTGCAGCACGCTTCCGTCTCGGAACTCCCACTCGGGCGTCTTCTTGTACCAACTCGGCGCCGCCGCGCGTTGCTCGACGGGTAGCTCCCTGACCCACGCACCCGTCTCATCCACGCCCACGAGCCTACCTTACGCGCGCAGCGGAGTCTTGCCCATTTCTCGGCGCTCAGTCACGCAGCTTACGGCGCTTGCCGGGCGCTCGCGATTTCGACTTCGCGCGTGCAGCGCGCCGGCGAGCGGGTGCTGGGGGCTCCGCCCGGAACAGCTCATCGAGCACGCTCAGGATACCTTGCGCTTCGAGCTCGACCCCGACCGCTCTTTGCACTTCGAGTCCGAGCTGGATCGCCACCAGCACACTGCCAACATCATGCGGCCTGACGCCGGCCGCCGTCTGCGGCGTGCGACTCAGCTCGCGCGCTACCACGTCGGCGACGATTCGCGTCGCGTTCGCCAGGGATTGCTTCGCGAGGCCGGCGACGGCTGTGTCGCGGAGCGCTTCTGCCCACAGGTTGACGTTGACGCGAGCAACATGAGCCCCCTCTTCGGTGAAGGCTCGTTCTGCCCACTGCAACAGTACGGCGCGTTGGGAATGCTTGGCGGCGGCTCGGGCCCCCTCGTCCAGCTGTGCTCGCCGGGTGCGTTGAGCGTCCTCGAGCATGGCGCGAATGATGGCTTCTTTGTTCGGAAAGTACGTGTAGATGGCGCCCGTACTCACCCCCGCCTCGCGACGCACGTCCGCGATTGTGGTCCGGTGGAAGCCTTGCCGATCGAAGCAAACTGCCGCCGCGCGCAAGATGTGTTCACGGCGAGCCTCGAGCTTCGCGCGGGATAGCTTGGGCATGTTCAGCGGTCGGCGACGGCGCTCACGATCGGACCGAGGAACTCCGCGTGGCTCCAGGAATCCGGCGGCAGCGTGCCTCTGCCTTCGACGATCTTCGTGAACAACTGCTGCGTCGCGAATTCTTCCGCGCTCGCGCCCGTCGCCACTTCGAGAACGCGGGACACCAACATCGTATCTCCGCTCGAGTAATTGAACACCGTGCCGGGCGAACTAGCGGCATCCCGCGACTCGGCGTAGCCGAGCGCGTCGTTCGTGAGCACCATGCCGATCACGTCGCTGCTGCCCGTCGTGGCGGGATCGTAGTCCTCTTTCCACGCGAGCCCGCTCGCCATGTTGAGGACGTGCCTGAGATGGATCGAGGCCTTTGGAGTGCCCGCCCAACTCGGCAAATAGTCGACCATGGGCGCATCGACGTTCGGGATCAGGCCCTGTGCTATGGCTATGCCGACAGCGGCGCTCGTGAAGCTCTTGGCCACGGACCAGCTGGCGCCGAATGATCGCTCGTCCCGGCCGGGCTCGTAGCGCTCGGCGACTATCGCGCGCCCGCGCACCACGACCACGCCTTGCGTGTTCTTGCCGGGTTGAAACGCATACTCGAGCGCGGCGTCCAGACCAGCCTGCTCCATGCCTTGAGCTTCCGGGGCGCGCACCTCCCAGCTCGGAGACGGAAAGGGCGCGCGGCGCGAATCACCGCCCGGCGCCGTGTCGTCCGAACAGGCCACGAGGCTGACGCAAAAAGACCGGCCGCCAGGATGGCCGCAAAATTGGCCGTCCGCGTTCGCTGCATCAACATAAAAAAAGAATACTCGTTCTTTTTTATTTATCAAGCGCTGTTCGCTCGACCCCCGAAAGAGATGCGAGCAAAAGCACCGCAGCGCGGCCTGAGCCGGCGCCTGCATTCGTGAAGGTCGAGCCTGCGGCAATCTCGATTGCGCAGCTGTGCCCACACACGCTAGCGATAGCGAGCTGGAAAGGCGAACGGGCAACTCATGGAGATCAATGGCATCGCGCACATCCAGCTGTCCGTCACGGACTTCGCCGCGAGCCGCGCGTTTTACGGCAAGCTGCTACCGGCGCTGGGGCTCAGCGTTCAGTACGACATGTCGGAAGTTTACTACTGCATCGGCGGTCGCACCGGCGTGCTGATTCGTCCGTGTGCAGAAGAGTTCCGCGGGGAGCGCTTCGATCAGCGGCGGGTCGGCCTGCATCACTTCTGCTTCCGCGCCCGCGAGCGCGCGGACGTGGACGCGGTGTACCGTCTCATGCGGGAGATCGGCGCGAAGATCATCCACCCTCCGGAAGAAGGATCCTGGGCGCCGGGCTACTACTCGCTGCTGTTCGAGGATCCTGACGGCATTCGCCTCGAGATCAATCACGTTCCCGGCAAGGGCAACCTCGACCCTGCGCGCAAACTACCGCTCACACCGCCGCTGCCGAACTCCGGCTGATCTCTCTCACGGCGCCGGTGGGATGTTCTGATTCATGCGAAACAGGTTCTCCGGGTCGTACTTTTTCTTCAGAGCTCTGAGACGCGCATAGTTGGGTCCATACGTTGCCTGAACTCTGTCGTCGGGTTCATCGTCGTTCATGAAATTCACGTAAGCACCGGCCATGTCGTGCGGGTGCACCGCGTCCCAGTACGCACGGCCCCATTTCGCGAGCGCACCGGCCTTGCTCGGGTCGGGATCGATGCCAGCTATCACCATCGACCACGTGGCATCGCGGGCGCTCCACGCCGTGGCGCTCGCGGAGACGCGCTGCACGGCAGCGTCGATGGGATAGAGGTGCATGAGTGACAGCTC
>DATHEN010001020.1:0-2793 GCA_035318565.1 Polyangiaceae bacterium | reverse complement strand
TTCGAGAACGGAGGACAGATGCGCACTCCTTCTTCATCGTGCCTTCGCCCTCCAGCGTGCGTCCGGCGTCCGCGATCGTGACACGGAAGCCCTGCGCGAACTGCGGCGAATCACGCGGCCAGTTGAAGCCATCCGAGTGCTAACTAAATCATCGGACCGAGGTATGCTGCAGCCAATGCGTGCTCTCGGGGCGACACTGATCATTCTCCTCGTCGGGTGTGCCACCGGGTCGAAGGCGCCGACGATCTCCGAAGGCAGCGCCATCCGGCGAGCCCCACCGAAGCTCGACGCTTCGCCGCCCGCTCCATCACCGCCCGCCTCGTCATCGAACGCGTCGCTCGCGCCTTCGACGCCCGCGCCGCCGCCACCAGCGCCGGAACCACCGCCTGTAGCCGCCGAACCGCGCCCGACGGCGGCCGCGGCGAAGGAGTGCGCAGCGCGGGGCGGAAGCATGCAACGGGTATGCATGCTCGGCGAGCTCGCTTGCGTCGTTCGCTACCGCGACGGGGGCAAACGATGCAGCGACAAGCGTGACTGCATGGGAGAGTGCCTGTACGAGAGCCCCGATCCCGCGCCGCCGAAGGCCGTCGGAAACTGTCAGCGCACCAGCGACCCCTGCGGATGCAAGGCGCCCATCCATCACGGACGCGTCGAGCCGGCGGTCTGCGTCGATTAGGGTTCAGACGAATGGCGCGCACGTACTCCCTAGTTTTCCGCTCCGAGCTCCGGGCTTCGTCCGCTGTCGTTTGGGCTGCCGTGGGGACGATGAACGGCGTCAACGAAGAGCTCGGTCCGTGGCTGCGCATGACCGTGCCGCCCGAAGCATCCGAGATGCACCTCGATGAGGCTCCGCTCGGGACGCCGTTGTTTTCGAGTTGGGTGCTGCTCGGCGGACTCGTGCCGATAGACCGGCACCACTTCATGCTGAGCGCGGTCGAACACGGCCGAGGCTTCCTCGAAGACTCGACGTCGTGGACCCAACGACGCTGGCAGCATCAAAGGTCAGTAGAACCGAGCGGCGAGCAAGCCTGCATCGTCACGGACCGGCTCACGTTCACACCACGACTCTCGCCGATGGGGCCTTTGCTCGCGCGCATCATCGGCGCGGTGTTTCGACGGCGGCACGCTCGATTGGCAGAGCGCTTTACCGGTCAGGGCTAAGGTTTGCCGACGCAGTCGATCCGGTGAGCGCCAGCCAGCCCAACGTTGCCGCCGAAGTGCACGTCCCCTTCTTTCTCGTCTTCCGGCGCGGCAATCAGCGCGGCTTCGAGCAGAGAGACGCGGCACTCGAGAACGCGGCGCGCCAGCGGGGTGGCGCGCTCGTGGGCGGCCAGCAGGTTGGCCAGGTGGATGAGGCGTTCGCGGCGGTTGGCTCGTGCTAGCTCGTGCATGTCGGACTCTCGGATTACGGGTTCGGCCAGGGCTCGGCAGCTCGTTTCTTTCGCGATGGCTTGGCGCGCGCGAAGCCTGCATCAACGTGGGCTTTGCGGACGAGTTGCCGAACGACATCCGAGACCGAAAGTCCAGTGTGCTCAGCCAGATCCTGCAGCATCGACATCTCGATGTCCGCCACCCGAACATTCAGCATCCGTGCGCGCTCGACCATGTAATACGATGTAAAGCACATTGCTTAATCAATGGAAAGTAGCTTTTTCGGCTTGCGAAGCAAACACCTCGACAAGAGCATAACGTCATGACGACCGCCCTTATCGTCGGTGACATGCAACGTGGTATCACGGGCACGTACCCGTTCGCACGGCAGGTGGTGCCGCCACTAACGAGCCTGCTACCGCGCGCGCGGTCCGCCGGCATCCTCTTTCCGAGCCGTGAAGTCGAAGTGGTGTCGTGCGCCGACTGGTTGTGAGCGCCGGCAGGAGATCGATTCGCCAGGGGTGCTCCCGCGCATTCACGTCACGGCACGGCCGGCGTGCTCGCCGGAGCTGCGCGCGCCGGAGCCCTCAAACCCGGGCTCCGCCCGGCCGAGGCCTCGTACCGAAGGTGGAGTGGTGTTCGTACCGTCGAGCGCTCACCCACCCGTGCGCTCGCGGTGCTTGCAACCGGGCCAGCAGCAGGGCCGGCGCTGGCCTTCTTCCAGCTCCTCCTGGGTCCTGCGAATGCGGCGCTTTCGTGTCATCTCGAGCTTTGCATCCTCGACCCAACAGATGAACTCGTTGCGTGCCAAGGGCGTGATGTCCCTCCAGGCAGCGAGCGCCGTGGCGTTCGCGATCAGCGCCTCACGCAGGTCCAAGGGGAGCTTGTGCACCACCCCACCGGGCACGCGCTTGCTGGTCACGGAGAGAGTAGGAGCGCAAGCGGCCCAATGCGGTCAAGCAATTCGAGACGCGCGTGAACGTCGGTCGGTGAGAAGGGACGCGTAGCCCCGGCCGTGAGATCCATCACGCTTGGATACCACGAAGCGCCCTCGCGACCGGAGCCCAGTTCCAGGCGATAGCTGACGTCGTTCGCCGCGCCTCGACTGATAGTTCACGCCCCGGCGACGTCGGCTCGTATTGGCGCCAACCTTTCGCCGGGTCGTGACGCACCCCCGACCGCCGTCGAATCAGCCAGCCGCCGCCTGCGCAGCAAGGTCGATCGCCGCCGCGATCGCGGCCGGCTGCGACACGTAAACGGCATGGCTTCCCTCGACCTCAGTCACGCGTGATCCCGCGCGCGCAGCCATCGCCCGCTGGGCAGGCGGCGGAATCATCCGGTCCTCCGTCGCGACGACATACACGCTCGGCTTCGCCTTCCACGACGGCTGGCTCACCGCGCCTGTCAGCGCATCGACCCCCC
>DATHEN010001019.1:0-8770 GCA_035318565.1 Polyangiaceae bacterium | reverse complement strand
TCTCTGCCGGATCGTTCACGGTCCAGACGTGGACCTGCAGACCGCGCGCGTGCGCCGCAGCGACGAAACCGCGATCCACCACGGTGAGTCGGCCGTGGCAGCGGGGCACTTGTAGCGCGTCGTAGTCGGTTGGGACCCAGGCTGAGATGCCGGCACGACACGCCGCCCAAAACAGCGTGACCTCTCGCGTGCCCGCCGACGTCGCCACGCTGCCTGCCGAGAGCGCACGAAAATCCCGTACCACCGAGTCCGCCGCTGCGGCGACCAGCACTCGATCGTGCAAGCCATGTGCCTCGATCAGCTGCCAAAAGCGCTTCAAGAGCCGGGGGTCACGGCTCTTGAGCTCCACGTTCAGACGCGCATGCTCCGATAGCTCCAGCAGCTCCTCGAAGCGCGGAACGGTCAGGCCGCGGCCTCTCCACGGATAGCTTTCCGCGGGTCCAAAGCGAAAGCCCGCATCCAGCCGTCGAAGCTCACTGAACGTGTATTCGGCTACGAGCCCCGCTCCGTCGGTGGTTCGCTCGAGTCGGGCGTCGTGCAGCACCACGACCTCGCCGTCGCGAGTCAGGTGTACGTCGGTCTCGAGGTAGCGGCAGCCGAGCGACAGAGCTTGCTCGAATGCGGCGAGCGTGTTCTCCGGGAACAGCGCCGCACCCCCGCGGTGCGCAAAGGCGAGCGCACCGTCAGCGACGAGAAACGGACGGCGGGAACGGAGCGTGATGGCTAACCGGCTCTAGCCAATCCAACGCAGAAAGGAAAGCCGCTCCGGACGCGAGTCGGCGGGCGCCGGAACAATCGTGTCTATTCATGACCAATCAGGGATCCAATGCGAAGCGGCATGCGTACTCAGCCTTCACTATGATCCTGCATCGACTGACCCGTACCGGGTTCGGCGCCGCGCTCGGCCCACTCGTGGCCGCGGCTCTGCTGTCCGCGCCGCAGGCACACGCCAAACCGACGGCCCCGGCGGGTAAGGACGCCAAAATCGGCACGTACGTGCAGATCATCAACGGCGAATCGAACCACGTGTTCGATACGCGGCGAAACTACGCCGCATGGGTCAGCAGCATGAAGACCGGCCCGACTTGCAAGGAGCGTGGTCTGCGCGGTCCCGGTTCCTTCGGTGACAGCGCGCCCGAGCGCTTCAAGAAGTACCGTGCCGCGCTCGCGAAGCGTCCGAAGCTCGAAGCGGACGCTGCCGCATTGCAAATGGTCGAAGCGCTGGAAGAGCTGCGCGTGCCGCAAAACGAAGCGGCGGACTACTACTACAAAAATCAACACCTGAAAGACGACTGCAAGAAGGGCCAGGAGCTTCATCCCAAGCTCGTCACCGCTTGGACCAAATACGCGCAGGCCGACAACGATGTGCGTGGGTTCGTCGAAAAGTATCAGGACGCGCGCGACGCCGACGAGCTCGCTTCCGTGGAGAAGAAATACGGCAAGCGGCTGCGCTACCACCACCGCAAACTGATGATCGAAGGCAAGGCGCTCGTGCGAGAGACGGACGCGCAAACCGCGCAGGCCGCGCCCGACGTCGCGGCTTTACGCGCCAAGCTCGCGGCCTTCGTGCAGACGCTTCAAGACGCGGCGAGCCTGGTCGCCAAGGAGAAACAGGGCAAGAACTCGGACGCCCTCTATCAGGGCGGCTACGAGATGCTGCTCAAGAAAGCCGAGTGGTACCGGGATGCGGCAGACGAGCTACTGAAGCAGCTCGAAACGCCGCGCAAACAGCCCGACGGCGCCGAGCGCCTTCGCCGTGCGTCCGAGCAGAGCATCAAGGCCTACAACGCCATGGTCGAAGAATCGAACGGCGTCGGCTACGCCAAGACCATGAAATAGCCGGCGTCGCGCGCGCAGCTCTATACCAGGCCGGGCAATGGGCCGCGGCCGGCGTCTGTTTTGCCGAACGTGTCGACGTTGACGCCCATGAGCTGGCACAGCGAGACGAGCAGGCGATTGTGATCCACGCCGTCGTATTGCAGATAGCGACCCGTTTTCAGGCGTCCAGCCGCGCCGCCCGCGAGCACGAACGGAACTTTCAAAAACGAGTGGCTGTTGCCCTTGCCGATTTCACTGCCCCACACGACGAGTGAGTTGTCCAGCAAGCTGCCGTCTCCCTCGGGGATCGCCGCCAGTAGGTCGAGGAAATAGGCGAAGCGATCGGCGTACCACGTGTAGATCTTCGTGAGCGCTGCGCGAGCGCGGGTGTCCTCGTCGGCCGAGTGGCTCAGCTGGTGGTGTTCTTGTGACGTGACCCCGACCCAGTCGTAGGTGTAGCCGCCGTCGTTCTCACCCTTGCGAAATTGCATGCTGGCGACGCGCGTCAGATCGCAGGCCAGCGTCGCGGTCATCAGCTCGATCATCCGATCGAACACCACGGGCGTGTTGTCTGCGAGGTTTGGCGGCACGGGCTCGCCGAGCGCCGGCCCTTCACACGCGGCGCGCGTGACGCTCAGGCGGCTTTCGATTTCGCGTACCGCGTTCAGGTGCGCGCCGATCTTTTTCCCGTCCTCGCTGGCGACGCGTTTTTGAATGTCGGAGATTTCCGAGCTCACCAGATCGAGGACGCTGCGGCGCTCGGCGCGCATGCGCTCGATTTCTTCGCCGCTCTTGCCGATTTCGCCGATCAAACGCTTGAATGCTTGCCAGGGGTCTTGCTCGGGGGCGAGCGGCGCTTCGGCCCCCGCGTAGATCATGCGGTTGCCCGGATGGTTGCCTTCCGAGCGCACGCCGAATTCGAGGGAGGGGTAGGGAGTGAGCGCGCCCAGCTTGCTCAGGATGAATTGATCGACGCTCGCTGCGCTGTTCCAGCCGTGATAGCGGCCGCCGGAGCCGTCCTCTCTCGTGAAAGTGCGGTCTTCGATGAGAGGCGAGGCCGTCCAGAGCAAAGGTAAACCTTTGGTGTGTGGAGCGCCGACGCCATCCGCCTTCACCTTCAGGCCGTCCAGGATCACGAGCTTGTCCCGGTGGCGCTGAAGCTTGCTCAGAATCGGACTCAGAGCGAAGTCCGTCTCACCCCCGGACGGCTTCCAGTTATCGTAAATCGTGCCGTGGGGCGTGTACCAGAGGATGAGCCGCACGGGCGCGGGCTCGGCGCCGCTCGCATTCAAGAGCGGAATGAAGGGCCCGAGCGCACCACTTGCCGCGAGCCCGGACAGGAACGCGCGGCGGCCGAGTCGCGGGCTCTTGCGCCAGATCGGTGGCGTCTGAATCGACTTGCGGGTCACTGTTTGGCTCCTCGCGCATAGCGGAAGGCGTCTGACGTCACGATCCCCAGCAAGAGCTCGCGAACGTCGTAGTCAGAGCGTTCGAAACTTTGCTCGAGGCGCTTGAGGGAACAGGCGTCCGCTTGCTGCTCGAGGCGGCCGAGCGCAAAGCGAAACCACTGGCGGGCCACGCAATTACGAACGTCCTGACTCTCTGCGAGGACGTGCGCCATCTCCACGGCGCCCTGTACGGGGTGCGTCGCTTCGTCCACCCGTGACAGCTCGCCCTGCGCGTCGACCGGCAAGCCGTTGTCGAGCGTGCGATAGCGCCCGATGGCGTCGTAGTTCTCGAAAGCAAATCCAACCGGATCGATCAGGGTATGGCAGCCGGCACAGCTCGGATCGCGCGTGTGTTCGACGAAACGTTCGCGTGTGGTGGCGCCCGGTGCGGGAGCCGGCGGCGTGTTGTTCACGTTGGCGGGCGGATCCGGCAGCATCTGGCAGAGCACGTTTTGGCGAACCGCGAGCCCGCGCCGAATCGGTGAGCTTTGGTCTCGATGAGCGTTGGCGCTCAAGAACGCGGCCTGTGTGAGCAAGCCCGCGCGTTCCTTTGGATTCAGCGCCACGGGCTGCCCAGGCGCTGCTCCTGGCTCGGCTCCATACAGCGCGAGCAACGGGCCATCGGCGAACGTGAAGGGTGCCGTGAGCAGGGTATTCAGCTTGCCGTCGCCCCGGCGAATCACGTAGTCGGCGAATCCCAGAGTTTCGCGCAACATGGCTTGCCGGAGCGCGCCATCGAACTCCGGGTAGAGCTGCGCGTCCTTGCCGACCGTTGCGAGCGTGTCGAGGTGGAGCCACTGGGTGTGAAAGCTGGCGATCGCATCTGCGGCGCGGTCGTCGTCCAGCAGGCGCTCGGCTTCGCCACGCAGGCCCTCGCTGCTGGCGAGACGACCCTCTTCCGCTGCGCGCAGCAAGGCGTCGTCCGGCATGGTGTTCCACAGGCCATAGGAAAGGCGCGACGCGAGTTGATACGAGTCGAGCAAAGCGACGCTCGCGTTGCCCGCCGCCGCGGGAAGCTCCAGGTGATAGACGAAATTTGCTGATTGGAGCATCGCCGTGACGCTCAGGCGCACGCCATCGGCGAAGCTGGCTGCCGCTCTGAACAGCTGCAGGTAGCGCTGTGTTTCGGTGCTCGTGAGCGGGCGGCGATAAGCACGCCGGCCGAATCGTTCGATGAATACCGCTCCACACGCGGCGTCCCCGAGCGCCGGCCGGTCACACGCCAGCTGCTCGATCAATCGGGGCGCAGCCTGCTCGGCCAATTCCTCGGCGACGTCCGCGTACTGCTCCGCGGCCAAACGGCTCACCGAAGCCACGGAATTGCTGGCGAATACCGCCAACTTTTCGTCCTGCGCGATGCCCTGCGAGGGATGTCCCTCGATGCCCAACAGATCGCGGATCGTGTTGTCGTATTGCTCGCGGGTGAGCCGGCGCAGCGGCGCGGCGCCGGCCGACGGAACATCGCAACGCAGCTCGTCCGCGCTATCCGATGTACTCGGCCCAGCTGCATCGATTTCCGCGACGCAGCCGATGCTCGAAATCGCGAGGACGCCTGCGCGGGCCGCCGCTGCGAGCCGCGCCGAAACGCGCTTCAGTCGCGAAACACTCCGCACTCTGCGTGATGTGCTGACGCGCCGGCCATTCACGGACGGTGCTTTAGCGGCAGGCTCAATCGGATCTTTATCCATCATCGTGAACAGAAACTGCACGCAAACGCGCGTGTTTCGGCCAGTAGGCCGCCAAGGCGACGTACCCAGCACGTTGCCGCGCTCGGGCCGACTCCATCGCTCCGAATTTCCGATTACGATCCGATGCCAGTGATGTCAACCCGTGCGGGCACTGCCTGCAAGATGGCAACAGTGTGTCAGTACACGCTGTCGATCGAGGCGTGTATTTCAATGCATGTTTCGGACGTTCATCGCACTTTTCTGCGAGCGCGCTGAATCGCCGAAAAATAGGCTGATTCGCGCGACTCAGCGCACGCGTCGCAGCGTACAGCGGCGCTGCTGGCACGATCCGTGATCGCTATCGACGCTCAGCGCCGCGCACACTTCGCGCGCGATCAGGCAGTCAGCACAGCGTCGACTTGGCGCCACATCGCGTGCGTGAGCGCCTTCTGCTGGCTCGCACGCGCCTGCAGCTCCGCGCGCAGCGCGCCGCGCCGCGTAGCGTCTGCCCATTGATCCAGCAGCGCCGCGACCCGCTCGAAATCCGCTACCCGTACGCTCGCGTTGTCGAGCCCGTAGTCGCGCATGAGCTCCTCGTACTTGTGGCTCCAGCCGACTGCTATGGTCGGAGTGCCGCTCGAGAGCGCGCCCACCAGGGCATGAAAGCGCGAGCCGACCACGATGGCGGCGCTCGCGAGCTCGGCCTTGAGCGCGAGCGGATCGGTGAGCGTGATGCGTTCGAGGCGAAAGCTGAGTTTCGTTTCGATGACGTCTGCCAGGCGATTGTCGCCGGTTTGATCGTGCACCATGAGCACGGGTCGAAAGCCGAGCTCCTGGCCCCGCCGCGCGACGCGCGCCAGAAGAGCCGGATACTCCGCTGCATCGCTGGCGCTGGTTTTGTCGAGCATGCGCGCATTCGGCACGAGGATCAGCGTGCTTCCCGCCGTGCCTGCGGCGACTGCGCGCGGATTGAGTAGGTTCGTGAAATCCGGCGCTTGACGGATGTGCGCGGGACGTTCGCCACCCAGCGCATCGAGCAGGTGCTCGAGCGAGACTTTGTCGCGCGCAAATACCAGATCACAGTGCAGGATGATTTCGCGCATCGCGCGCTTGCTGGCGGGCCCGTCGAACGGTCCGAACGCTTGCGGCAGTAGCACGACTTTACGTCGCGAACGCTTCAGGCTTTTGGCGCGTTTCGCCATGCGCTCGATGGCATCGATTCCCCAGTGATCCGAATATAGAAAGCCCGATGCGTCGACCAGGGCGTCCAGCGCGCTCTCTCGCCACACGTCGCCGGCGCTGAGCACACGCCGCGGTGCGAGCGCGACACCGGCCGCGAGCAACGCATTCATGCCAGGAAAGCGTTCGCGCTGTACGCGAATCAGATGACCGAGGCCCGCGGTGCGGCGCCGTTCGAAAGAGCCGATGCGGAAGGGAAGAACCAGCTTTGCACGACCGTCGAAGTGCTGTCGGCACGCCTCGAGCATCAGCTGCGCGCCCTTGTTCCCGTAGTTTACGCCTTGAACTTCAATGACCTTCAAAGTTGTAACTCCGCAGCACCTCGAGCTCCTTCTTGGAGGAGAACGGTACCTGCGCCGCTTCGTCGGCATAGCCGACCGCGATCAGCATGATGGGACGTTTGTACGGTGGCAGGGTGCGCAGGAAGCGCGTCATCGCGCGCTCGCGCCAGGAGATATCGCTCCAATTGATACAGCAGGAGCTGAGTCCCAGCGACTCCAGCGCGAACAGCAGTGACATCGTGGCGAGTGAAGAATCGATGTAGATGAGGTGACGATCCCGCTCGTGGAAATAGGCGGATAGATCACCGATGACCACGATGGTGGTCGGAATTTGATGAACGTAGCCCGCCGTCCCGGCAGCGAGCTTCGCCGCCTCGCG
The DNA here is from genome assembly GCA_035318565.1 of Polyangiaceae bacterium. GTDB lineage: Bacteria > Myxococcota_A > Polyangia > Polyangiales > Polyangiaceae > DATDJP01. The sequence continues at coordinate 1,938 of DATHEN010001019.1, read as the reverse complement.
CGCGAGCGACGGATCGTCCATGACGCGAAATTCGTACGGGAGGCGGTTGCACGCCGTGGGCGCGAGGCGCGCGACATCGAACGCTTTGTCCAGGAGTGCGCGATCGACCGGACGATCCTGAAACCAGCGCACCGATCGGCGCCGGCGCGCCAACTCGAGCAGTGCTTCGTACGTCACTTCGTGGCCGTTCATGGCGCCGCGTGTGTAGGGGGCGCGACGTTCGAAACCCTGAAACGCATCCGGGCGCGTCGATTTCGGGCGCGGCAAGCGTTCGAAGCGCTCGCGCAGGCGGCTGAGCTCGGGCGCGCTGCCGCAGGCGTCGAAGTAACTGGTCAGAACGTCACACGCCCAGACCACCTCGTTCGCGGCGCACTCGCCCTCGGGCGCGGCGAGCAGCACCTTTTCATAGATATCGACTGTTTCGGCAATGTAATCGAGCGCGAACACCGGCCGGCGCGGGCGCATGATCAGGCCCTTCTCGAGTCGATGAGTGTTGCGCCGCAGCAGCGGACTCGAGCTCGCACCGTTCGAAATATTCGATAAGTACGCGATGCGGCCCTCGACCACTGCGCGATGCTCGCGGTCGAATCGCCGGCTCAGCATGCCGTAGTAAAGCGACGCCAACAGACCGGAACGCGCGACCGCCTTGAGGACGCGAATTTCGCCCACGAGCAGCGCGTTTTCGACCTTGGGCCTTACGCTGGTGTAGACGTCGTAAGACCTGGTTCGCTTCAGCCGCGCTTTGAGCTTTGGTGGAAACGCCACACGTGTTGCCATTTGGCTATGCTGACGAAAGCTGTTGAAAGCAACAATTGTTTGGCGGACGGTAGCATGCTGCATCGCAGCACGAAAGGTTTGAGCACTGTATGTCGCGCGGTCTAGCCGTCCGGTTGGGTGTCTGGTCGGCTTTGTTACAGGCTGCGCGTCTCGGGATCAACGCGCTGGTATTTCTAGTGCTCGCACGCGTGCTGCCGCTCGCGGAAGTCGGCGCTTTCAGTGTGGCTTTCGCGATCGCGCAGTTGGCACAATCCTTGGTGCGCGCGGGCGTTCTGGAAACGGTCATCGCTGCAGAACGCCACGATGATGCATATCTCAGCGCAGCGCACGCGGTGGTGATTGCGTGCGGCGCGGCCTCATCGGCGCTCCTGGTACTGGCTGGGGCAATCTTGTGGTGGTTGAACGCGGACGCGCGCACCGGTCTCTTCTTGCTCGCGCTCGCCGTGTTACCGCTGAGTGATGCCTGGGGCGTCGTCCCGGATGCGGTCATGCGGCGCGCGCTGCGCTTCCGCGCGCTGGCGATTCGCACGACGCTGGCGCTGACGGCGGCCGGGGCAGCAGCGCTGGCGGCCGGATTCGCGGGCTTCGGTGCTTGGGCGCTGGCGGCGTTTTCCGTCGCCGGATCCGTGCTTTCGAGCGCACTGGCACTCGCCATGTGCGGCCGGCGAATCCCGCTGCGCTGGGGCCCGGAAGCACGTGAGATTGCGCAGCCTGCCGCACGCCTGGCGCTCTCGGCGCTGGCCACTGCCTCGATCCTGCCGGTCTCGCAAGTTGCGGTCGGCGCGATCGCGGGGCACGCCGCGGCAGGTGCCTATGCGATCGCACAACGGCTGGTGGGTTTGCTCACGGCAATGACGGTAGAGCCTGCGCGTAGCGTCGCGCTGCCCTTCCTGTCACGCGTCACGGCGGACGAGGAGACGCGCCGCCGAGCCGTGATCCAGGGACTGGGTTTGATGATCACGATCATGACTCCGCTCTACTTCGGTCTGTACGCGACTGCGCCGGTTGCTCTGCCGCTCCTGCTCGGTGAGAACGGAGCGCGTTCGGCGCCGGTCGTGGCAGCCCTGTGCTGGCAATACGTTCCGTTGGCGATCTCGGTGATCGTCGCGCAGCTATTGTTGGCCGTGCGTCAGCCGCGCGAGGTGCTCGTGTTCACGTCGA
>DATHEN010001018.1:0-3986 GCA_035318565.1 Polyangiaceae bacterium | reverse complement strand
CGTCGAGCAGGTTCAAGGTGCCCGTCATGTTCACGTCGTAGTAGAGCCAGGGATTGTCCACGGACGCGCGCACCCCGGCCATCGCAGCGAGGTGCACGATGGCGTCGAAGCCGGACGCCATCAGTTCTTGCACGGCTGCGCGATCGCGAATGTCCGTTTCCAAAAACTCGAAGCGCGCCGGGTCTGACGCGAGCTTTTGCACCTCCGCCAGGTTCGCGCGCTTGCGTGCCGGGTCGTAGTAGTCATTCAAATTGTCGATGCCGACCACGCGATCGCCGCGTGCCAGGAGCGCGTCGACGCTGTGACTGCCAATGAAACCTGCGGCACCTGTGACGAGAATGCGCTTTTGCGAGCTCACTGTCTGCGTTTCCCCGCTGCTTCTGCGATGAGTTGATCGGCATTGATGCCGCTGGATTCGAGGAATTCCTGGACGGTCGCGTTGTCGCCCTTTACGAGCTCCGCGGGTGACCCGGACACGGCGATGCGGCCCTTCGAGAGCAGATAAATCTCGTCGGCGATGCGCAAGGCGCCGGCCATGTCGTGTGAGATGACGATGCTGGTGACCCCGAAGCGATCGCGCGTTTCGAGGATCAGCTCGTCCACCATGCGCGCCGTGATCGGGTCGAGACCGCTGGTCGGCTCGTCGTACATCAAGATCGAAGGCTCGAGCATGAGCGCGCGCGCCAGGGCGACGCGTTTGCGCATGCCGCCGGACAGCTGGCTCGGGTAGCGGCTTTCGGTGCCTTCCAGGCCGAGGATTTTGAGCTTTTCGGAGACACGGTCGCGGATCTCCTTGTCCCGCAATTTGGTGTGCTCGCGCAGCGGGAAGGCCACGTTTTCCATGACGTTCATCGAGTCGAGCAGGGCCGAGTACTGAAACACCATGCCGAACTTCTGGCGGAGCTTGTTCAGTGCGCGCTCGCCGAGCTGCGCCATGTCCTGACCATCGACATAGATGTGGCCGCTAGTGGGGCGGTCCAGGCCGATCAGGATCTTCAGCAGGGTGGTTTTGCCCGCACCCGAGCCACCAATGATCACGGCGACATGGCTCTTCTGCACCCGCATGTTGATGTCGGCGAGTGCCTGGTAGTCACCGAAGCGCTTGGTGAGCCGTTCGACGATGATCTGCGGCTCGCCGCTGGCGGGGTCCACAGCGGCGCCAGCGGTAGGCTTTGCTCCGCGCTCGGGATTGGGCGGGGCCGCGGACTCGGCGCGTTGGCTCACAGTCCCCAGAATAGCCGAGATGACTCTTGACGCGGCAGGCCTTCCGACGGCAATCCCGAGTCCATGACGGAACAACACCTTTCCGCTCTGCTGACGACCGCGGAGGCCAAAAAGGCCAGTGATGGCTGGGTGAAGCCTCCGGAGGACCGCCATCTTACGCTTTACGCGGCGTTCAACGGCGCAAACCTCACGGTCAGCCGCATCGAAGCCGTTCGTTCCGAAGGCGGCTTGGTGAAAGCGAAGACCGCCAAGGGCGAAACGTTCGTGCTCGCGCTCACGGACATTTTCGCTGGCGCCGTGGATGCGCCCGCGAACACCGGACGTAAGGCCGGATTCACTTCTGGCGCGTAAGCGCGGGAGTTTCGCGCGCTTACTGGGGATTGCGCTCGCGTTTTTCGTGGGGCGCGTGCTCGCAGTGCGCCGGCGGCACGTGCTCACTGCGCTTGCGCACGCTCAGATTGCGGATGGCGCGCGCGTTGCGGACGGCATGTACCGCTCGCTCGCTCGCGGGCTGTTCGAGCTCTTGGCGCTCGGCTTGAGGACGCCGAAGTCGCTCGGCGAGCGCGTACACATTCCGGACGACGTGCGCGCCCTGCTCGAGCCAGGGCGCGGTTTGGTCGTAGCCACGGCGCACACCGGCAACTGGGACCTGCTCGCGTGCGCGGCGGCTCAGCGCATCCCGCTGACGGTGGTCACCAAGCGCTTGTCAGTGAGCTTTCTCGATCGCTTTTGGCAGCGCACGCGTGCGCGCTACGGTGTGCGCTGGGTCAGCGTGGGGCGGGTGGTTGAAACGGCGCAAGCGGCCCTGGGCCGTGGCGAAGCCGTGGCCATGCTGATCGATCAGGCGCCCGAGCGCGTACGCGCGCGCGTCGTCGTAACGTTCTTGAATCAAGTCGCCGAGGTGGACTTGGCGCCGGCGCTGGTGGCCATGCGTGCTCGCGTTCCGCTGGCGCTCGTGGTCGCTGAGCGACTCGCCGGCGGCGAGCAGCGCGCGCGGCTCCTGGCTCATTTCGAACCGCCGGCGCGTCCCAGCCGGCGTTGGGCGGAAGAGACGATGCTGCAAGCCACCCGGGCGCTCGAGGGGCATATCCGCCGCTGCCCGGAACAATGGCTGTGGATGCACCGCCGCTGGAAGCGCAGCGTACCGCCTGCGCTTGCCGCCGCGAATCCGGCTGTTCGCGCCGCGCCGCGCGTTTAGACTAGCGCGTTGCATGGGCGACTCCGCGGCAGAGCTGGGCGACAGACCGCGTGAAGGGCTGGCGGCGCGCTCGCGCTGCATTGCGGTGCGCATCGGTGCCGGCTTGTACGCCTTCCAGGTCGAAGAAGTACAAGAGGTGATCTCGATGCGCAGCCTGAGCCGCGTGTTTCACGCTCCGCGCGCTCTGGCCGGCGTCACGAACCTGCGCGGCGATGTGCTGCCGGTGATCGAGCCGGCGGTCTTGCTGGGTGAAACGAGCGAGTCTGCGCTCCAGGTCGACGAGAGCGCGCGCATTGTGGTCGTGCGCGAGGCGGGCGGGCAGCGCCGGCGCGCGGGGCTTCGCGTGGACGCGCTGAGCGGCCTGCGTGAGCTGCCGGAGGACGGCCTCGTGCCGCCGCCGAGCACCATCTCCGAAGAGGTGCGCGCGCTGATCGTGGGCGTGATTCCGGCTGCGCCAGCCTGTGCCGTGCTCAGCGTGGAAGCGCTGCTCGAGGCGCCGCTGCTGGCGTTTTCGCAATGAGCGCGGAGCTGACCCGCGCGTGTGCGGACGTGCTGGAGCTGCTCGAACAGCGTCACGGCGTGGGGGTGCGCGGCAGTCACGTGCCGGCCTGGTTCACGGCGCGGCTGAGTCGCGCGCTCGAACGCCTGCAAGCAGTCGATCGCGTCCCGCTGAGCGAGCTCGTGCTCCGCTTACAGAACGACGCGGCCCGCCTCTCGGAGCTCGCGGACGTGCTGCGCGTGGGAGAGACGTGTTTCTATCGGGATCCGGCGCAATGGGACGCGCTGCGCGCGCGCCTTTTGCCTGAGCTCCGCGCCGACTCGCTGCGCGCCGTTTCGGTGGGCTGCTCCACCGGTGAGGAGGCCTGGACCCTGGCCATGCTCCTGGACGACGCCTGCCAGAGCACGTCGCGTTCCTATCGGGTGGTCGGCGTGGACCGCAGCCGGCCTGCGCTCGAGTCGGCACAAGAAGCGGCCTATCCGAGCTCCGTGGCCCGCTCGCTTCCGCAGGAATGGGCGCAGCGCTATCTGAATGCGTCGGGCGACACCGTGCACGTCAATGCCGCGCTGCGCACTCGCGTGCGCTTCGTGTGCCGCGATCTGATGGGCGGCATGCCGCCCGGTTCGTTCGAGCTCATCGTGTGCAAGAACCTGCTCATCTACTTTGGGGACGACGCGGGCTCCAGAGCGCTCGAGCTGCTGTTTCACGCGCTCGCGCCCGGCGGCGCCCTGGTGGTGGCGCGTAGCGAGGTGACGCGTGTGCGTCGTCTGGGCTACGCCGCCGTGCAGCTCGCGCCGGGAATCAGCGTGTTTTATGGCCGGTGAAACCGGGCTCGGCTTGCCCGCCCGGCGTTGCGGCGCTACGGGGCACGTGCGCCATGGCTGATGACCCGCTGATTGTAGGTTCGCACACTTTTGGCTCGCGGCTGTTCGTCGGGACGGGCAAATACAAGGACGTCACGGAGACGCACGCGGCTCTGGAAGCTTCGGGAGCCGAGGTCGTCACGGTCGCTCTGCGCAGGGTCGACTTGAACGATCGCAAGTCCGGCTCGCTGATGGAGCTGGT
>DATHEN010001017.1:0-6120 GCA_035318565.1 Polyangiaceae bacterium | reverse complement strand
CCCCGCGCCGTTCAACATCGTTCCAACGGGTCCGGCCATTTCGAACTACAGCATCGCCATCTCGACATCGACCACACGCGCGTGGTGGATGTCTACGCGTGCGGGGCGTCCCGAGTTGCTCACCGCCGCGCTCGACGTCACCAATGCCGTTCCGGACGTGGTCAACATTCCGCTGGGACAAACGACGTGCACCCGTATCGGCGGGGATGCCACACCCTGGGCCGCTCCCGATGGCACCTTCCTCTTGTTCAGCGCGCTCGAACAAAACGCGAGCTGTCTGGCGACCGGCTTGGCTCGCGATCTGTACATCGCCATCGTGCAGCAGAGCGGGCAGGTGGTAGCGCCGGCCATTTTGCTCGGTGACGTGAGCCGCACCGGCGTTGACGACACGGATCCTGCGATGTCCGCCGACCTGTGCTGGATGTACTTTTCGTCGAATCCAAACGGCGCTGCGAGTGGATTTCGTTTGTTCGCCGCACAAAGGCAGTAGGCTGCGCGGACCATGAGCGATACAACGCCGAGCGGCGAGCTAGCCGGCACCTTGGGTGAAGCAGCGGAGGCGCTCGAGGCTACGCTGCGGCGCTTCGAAGAGCTCACGGCCGGCGCGTGCAAGGTTCAGCTGAACTCCGAAAAGAACCTGGCGCGCGCGGCCCGCGCGATCAATGAAGCCGCTGCCAGCCAGGAGCGCATCGCGTCCGCGCTCGGTGTGCTGGTCAAGCACATCAATCAAGCACAGGGACGCCAGCAGTCCACCAGTGAGCGCGTCTTCGCCCGTGCCAAGGAGATTCAGGAGCGCACGCGCGAGTTCGAAGGGCTCATGAAGGAGCTGATCGCCGTGGGCGAAGAAGCCGGCTCGATCACGTCCGAGCTCCAGCGCTTGACCGAGAATCACCCGGAAGGCATCGCGCAAAACGGCAAGCAGAGCCTCAAGCCACTGCTCACCGCCGTCGAGGAGCGCATGGCGCAAGCCGCCGCCCGCGCCCGCGACGTAGAACGCCGAGCAAGAGCAGGCGAGATGCAGGAGGTGGTGAAACACGCCGACTCGCTGCGCCAACAAATCGAAGCCGCGCGCGAGAAACTAGCCGGCTGGACCGAAGTCTGAAGTCTGACGCTCAGCGTCGTCGCGCGACGTCGCTCCCGGCAAGACGACAAGCTTGTCCGGCCTCGTTACGGCGTGTCTTCTTGCGTCATCGACCCGCGCGCGGGACTTCATGGTACATGTCGGTCGATCATGACTGACTCGGTTCGACCGTCTGCTCGCCCCTCACGCATCCCGGGTTTTTACGACAAAGAGCGTATCGACCGTGCCCGGACCATCGCCGATCTTGCGGACCTGAGCGCGTCGCAACTGGCTGCTATCGACGGCACGGGTGGGCTGACGCCGGAGCAGGCCAATCACATGATCGAGAATGTGGTCGGCGTGCACGGCTTGCCGCTCGGCGTGGCCGTCAACTTCCTCGTCAACGGCCGCGAGGTGCTCGTGCCCATGGCGCTGGAAGAACCGTCCGTGGTCGCCGGAGCGTCCTTCATGGCCAAGCTCGCACGCAGCGGCGGTGGCTTTACCGCTCACGCCAGCGACCCGCTCATGATCGGCCAGATGCAGCTGCTCGACGTGCCGGACCTGCACACCGCGCGGCTCGCCATCCTCGAGAACCGCGCGCGCATTCTGGAGCTCGCCGATCAGATCGACCCGGTGCTCATCCGTCTCGGCGGCGGCGCGCGCGATCTCGAAGTGCGCCTCTTCGAAGATTCACCGATCGGACCGTTCTTGGTAGTTCACCTGATCTACGACACGCGCGACGCAATGGGCGCGAACGCCGTTAACACGGCTTGCGAAACCCTGGCGCCGACGATCGAAGAGATCACCGGCGGGCGCGTGCACCTGCGCATTCTTTCGAACCTCGCCGATCGGCGTATGGCTCGCGCGCGCTGCACCATTCGTGTCGAAGAGCTCGCGTTCGGTGACTTCTCCGGTGAGCGCGTGCGAGACGGCATCATTCAAGCGTGGGCGTTTGCCGCGGTCGATCCGTATCGCGCTGCGACGCACAACAAGGGCATCATGAACGGCGTGGATCCGGTCGTGATTGCCACGGGCAACGACTGGCGCGCCATCGAAGCCGGCGCCCACGCGTACGCGGCGCGCTCCGGGCGCTACACGTCGCTCAGCACCTGGGGCAAGGACCGCGAGGGCAACCTGGTGGGCACCCTGGAGATGCCGATGGCCGTGGGCATCGTCGGCGGCGCCACCAAAGTGCATCCCAGCGCCCAGGCCGCGCTCAAGATCATGGGCGTCACCAAGGCCAGCGAGCTCTCCGAGATCATCGCCAGCGTTGGGCTCGCGCAGAACGTCGCGGCGCTGCGTGCGCTAGCGACCGAAGGCATTCAGCGCGGGCACATGACCCTGCACGCGCGTCAGGTAGCCGTGGCCGCCGGTGCCACGGGATACCAGGTCGATCTGGTCTCTTCACGCATGGTCGCGGAAAAAACCGTGCGCATCGATCGCGCCGAGGAAATCCTGCGCGAGCTCGCCGCCCGCTAGGGTCGAAGCGGGCAATCTCACTCGGGCTGCGCGTGCTGCCCCGAGGCAAGCTCGGGTAGGCGCGGCGCAGGGGCCGCGCTGCCCACGGCTTCGCGGTAGTGCTTACAGCGCTCGCCGAATTCCTCGGTGCTCTTTGGCATCGGGACGCGCGCGCGAGAGATATACGAGACGAGATCCTTGCCCTGCCGCACCAGCTCGATGCCTTCGCGGATGCGCCGATCCTCACTCGAGCCGAACTCCGCGTTGGTTTTGGGCTCGAAGCCGGACAGCTCCTCACTGGAGACCACGAACGACGTCCAGATGTCGAACACGTCCTGATCGGTACGAAGAGTTTCACATTTGGCCTTGGCGGCGCGCGCGAAGTTCTCCACGTGCGGCTCGATGCCGGCGAACCCGGGGCAGGTTCCGAGCGAGATCAGATGCTCTGCCAGGGTGTCGATGCCGCGCATGGTGAGCGCGATCTTGATGTAGCGGCTCGTGTAAAATTCTTCGATGGGAAACGCGAAGGCCTTGAACGGCTCGCCCCAGAGCTCGTCGATGCCCTCTTCGCCGCTGCGGTGCAGCACCATTTTGCCCAGCGTGAGCGCTTCTTGCAGGTGACTGCCGCACTGCCGCATCAAGTTGTCGTGTTGGATTTCGACGCCCAGCGCCTGCAGCTCCACGAGCTTCGTAAAAATGTCCGCTGCGCGATTGAACAGCGCACCCGCGAGCATGCCCCCCTTGACCCGCTTGCGCCGTGGGTCCGTCTCCGAGTCGTAGGCACGGCGCGCTTCGTCGAGGCGCGTGCCCGGGACGTTCAGGCCGTGCTCCACGTGGTTGAAGAGCCGGCGCGTCAGCGCCTCAATCAAGCGTTTTTTCGCGAGCAGCGTGTCCGCGGGGGCGTCGTACGCCTTGATCCAGTAGCCGTGATAGTAGACGCGCAGCTGGCCTTCGACCACGCGCTTGGCGCCCAGCTGCGGCTCGGTTTCCATGCTGCTTGCCTGCATGTTCATGGCTCCGCGTCAGCGTTCGGTAGCTCCCGGTCTATACTCAATTGCAAGCGCGGCGCGAGGATTTTTGTTTCACAGGCGCCGCCACACCGCTAGCCAGAGCTGCCGAACACGAGGCTCGGAAACACGAGTGGACGAGGAGCATGCCGGGGGAAACCGCAGCGCAATACGCTAGTCGGGCGCCATTCTTGGCGAGCCGGGGCGCGCGCAGGGCGTTCCGCGTGGCAACATCCGCAGGCTTGATGCTTGCGTTAGGCGGCAAGGCACGTGCCGTAACCTGTGCGGTTCCCGCGCCGTGGGAGCGTTTGCCGCAGACGGCGCAGGAATTTGTCCGGCCTCTGCCGTTGTCACTGAGCATGGCTGCGGCGCTCCAGCCCGTGCTGCTTGCCCCCACCGGAGCCGACCACGAGCTACGCGTGTTCAGTCAGCGCGAGCTCGGCGGCGAGTACGATCTCGAGCCGGTCAGCGTGATTGCGCCGTTCGCGCTCGCGGGAGGCACGCTCGTGGGTTACGGGCTCAGCGCGGCGGTCGGCGCGTGTGAAGCCGAGCGCGTGCACGCGGCGCTCCTTCAGAGCATGGCGCTATCTGCCGGCACGGTGCTCCTGCTCAAGTGGGTCACGGGCCGCGAGTTTCCCAGCGGACGCAGTGACCCGCACGCGTCCGAGCGGCTCGAGCACCCCGAATACGCGCGGCGCTTCGAGCCCTTCGCGCTGCGCCTCACGGCCTGGCCGAGCGGGCACAGCGCGGTGTTCTTCGCGAGCGCAGCCAGCCTGCGGAGCGTGCTGCCGGACGCGGGCGCGTGGCGTTTTCTGGGCTATCCCTTCGCCGTGGCGGTAGGCGCGGGCATGTGGTTCGGTGACCATCACTGGGCGAGCGATATCTTGTCCGGTGCGCTCTTGGGCGAAGCGATCGGCGGCAGCGTGGGTCGCGCGTTTCGAGCCGATCCGGGGGAGACCGACCCGGCGCTGACGAGCTGGGCGATCATCCCCGTGGAGAGCGGCGCCCTGCTCGGTTGGCAGGGTGCGTGGTAGCTACTCCGGCTCGCAGCGCGTGAGCTCACAGCCGAGCTCTTCGCGCGGCCCATCGCAGTTGCACACGCCGTCGCAGAACCAGCCTGCCGTGCCGCTCCTGAAGAAAGCGTCCTGTTGCTGGTAAGAGGGCGTGAGCCGGCGCACGCGGCCGTGCGGATCGCAGCCGTCGGAGGGCGGGATGTTGGTGAGCGGTTCCTTGGCCAGCGCAAAGTCGTATTCGACGAGCGCCGATCCCGAGAGCGGTGCGTCGACCCCTTCTACGCCCCAGATCTCGCGCAGCAGGGGCTGGGCCGCATCGTTCGAGCGCAGATTTTTGGCGCCCACGGCTCGGGCCAGGATATGCGTGCCGAGCGTGTTCACCTGGTGATCGCCGAGCGCAGCGTGCAAGAGCACCTGATGCACCGGCGTGTTGGGCAGCGGATTCTGCGTGATGTGTGGCGCGTAGCCGCTCGGCTCGGTGCGATCCCACGCCATCTGGATGAGGCCGAGCATGAGCTGGCGATCGAGCGCGTTCGCGTAGCTCGAGGCGAGCACTCCACCGTAGAGCGGCCAGTCCACGCTGCGGTTCAACAGCAAATTGTAGGGAAGGCCGCCCTCGGCGAGGAGCCCGCGCGTCACGTCCGTGGAGACCGCCATGTACACACTGCCCATGATGCCGCCCTGACTGTCGCCGCGGTACGCGCGCAGATTGGGGTCGATCATGGCCGGATCGAGCAGCACTTTGCCGGCTGCGTCACGAATGCCGGATTTTGCCACGCGCCCCATCATCATGCGCATCGCGAGCAGCTGGTTGAGGTGACCCTGATGCTGCCGGTCCACGAAGGAGTGCAGTAAATCCGGCCTGGCTGACAGCACCTGAGCGGCGAGCGCGATGTCGTTGCGCCGGAAGCCGAAAAAATCCGTCGCAAAGATCAGCCAGTGGAAGTCGTCCGCGAGCGGTGGCAGATAGCCGCCCGAGCCTTCTTCTTTGCTCCCGAACAGGCCATGTCCGTTCTGGAGCAAGCCGTGTTTCCCGCTGCTCTGAACGCTGTTCGGCACGTGGATGAGCACGTCTTGTTGCATGCTGCCGCTCTGCACGGGCTTACCCTCGTCGTCGAGCACCAGGCGCGGATTCGGGTTTTGCATGGCGTCCCAGTCGGCGCCGCTCGTGAGATAGAGGGGCACGGTCATGGTCACCACGATCCGCCTCAGGATCTTGGGATGCGGGTTCTCCTCGACGCTCTTGAAGACGAACACGGGACCATCGCCGCCGACGGCAGCGAGCGCGTCGTCCCGCATCTGCACGAGGTGCTGTGTGATGTTGTCGCGGCTGGCGGTGGTGTAATCCCAGGCGATCTGCAAGTCGTCTTTGGGAATACCGACGAGCGCGAGCCGGTCGAAGATGTCTCGGTACAAACGGCGTCGCGATTTGACGGACGGCTCCGGGTCGGAGCTGCCGTCACGCAGCGCACGAAAGGTGGGGCTGGGCTCGATCGGAACACCCGCTGCATCGACGACGCGGCGGATCGCGACGATGTAGCGCGTGGCATTTTTCAAACGCACCACCGGGCGCAGCATGAGC
>DATHEN010001016.1:0-3179 GCA_035318565.1 Polyangiaceae bacterium | reverse complement strand
AGCACTTTGGCCGGAACGCCGGCTTCCTGCAGCGTCTTGCGCGCCACCTGGATCGCGGCGTCGTTGTAGTCGGCGCCCAGCATGAGCAAGGGGTAGCGATCGAGCTGTTCGCCGCGTTTGGTCTTGGTCTTTACGGCCTCGTAAATGCGCTTCAGCCAGGAACCGTCCCCGCAGCCCATGTCGGCGATGAACTTGGGCTGCTCGGAGATCGGCTCGCTGTTGAAGATGTCGACGATGATGTCGTCCGCGTCCAGGAAGTAGCGCTGGTGCGCGTGGCTGCTGGCGAGCACGTTGAGTTTGCGATCGACGTGCCACTCGGTCTCGCCCTCCTTGACATGGGTCAAGAGCTCCTTGCCAGCGAACAGCACGTCCTGGAGCGCGGCGAGCATCGACAGGTACGAGCCGGAGAGGCCGTAGTGATAGGCGTACGTGCGCGCGAGACGGCCGAACTCCGTCCAGGAGCCGTCCTTTTCACACCAGCCCACGGCGGAAAACAGCCGCAGCAGCTCCGCGTTGATGCCGAGCGGATTGTCGCGGAGCTCGAGCTCCGCCAGCTCGTTGTGGTGAAGCAGGCTGATCACCACCGGGTGCATCACGGCGCCGGTGAGGTGATGAGCGATGTGCTGCTGCGTGGCCTTCGGCAAATGCGCGAGCTGCTGGGTCACGTCCCAGCCCTCGGCGATGTCGTCGATCAACGTGCGCAGCGTGCCGAGCTTTTCCGGCGTGAGCTCGGAGTACTCGAAGGGAACGAGGGAGCGCACGCGTGCGCCCACGCTTTCATAAGTGGCGAACGCGGGTGCCACGCTGCGCCCGGCGTCCGTGAGGCCGTAGAGCATGTCCTGGGTGCCCGGGCTACCGCTGCGCGCCAGCCAGCCCTGTTGCGCGAGGCAGCGCAAGCCGACGTGCAGATAGCCGGGATTGGCCTTGGTGAGGTGGGCGATATCCCCGACCGAGATGCGCCGGCGAGCGGCGATCAGGTCCAGCACTCGACCCCGCCGTAGTGCGTGCAGCAGAAAGCTCAGGATCATGCCGTCCTGGTGCAGGAACAAGGTCGAGCGATAGGCTGTCATTTCAGGAGTTTGTCACGAGGGTTCGAGGGCTATCAAGGTGCGTGCCCGGTTGGGCGGTAGACGCAAGGAACAGAAAACGCCGAGACATGTAGCGACGCGGAAAGGCTTGGCGGAGGCGCCACAGACCGGCGTCGAGCAAAAAGTGCCACATCACGATACCGAGTGAAGCGCCGAGCAATGCGCTGCCCAGCGTGGCGCTCCAGGTGCTGGGCCGGCGGGCGAGCTCGATGGCCGCGCCGCCGAGTAGCGTGAATCCGGCCAAGATCAATGCGCTCCGCCGCTTGAGCTGCGCGGGCACGCTCACCACGAAGAGCATGAACACCAGGTACTGGAGGCCGTGGGCAACGAGGTAAATGAACACCGCCGAGAACGCGTCGCGGAACACGAACAGCGGCGCGTAGAAGGCCATCAGCGCAAAGCGCGTGAGCTCGCGCAGCGGCCGCTTGCGCCACGCTTCGGCCCTCAGCGTGCAGGCGTACACGAGCCAAGCACAGCCGAACACACCCAGAGCTAACCGATGGATCTGCGTGTCGTACGGACCGAGCGGCGTGGCTCGGTAGGGCGTGACGATCACCAGCGTGGCCAGGATGGCGGCCACGCCCGTCAAGCTCACGGCGAGCCGCTCGAGCCGCGTCACGGAGCTGCCGTCCGCCCGGCTGGCAAAAGCCAAAATGCCCTGATTTTGGCGAGAAAAGTGGTGCACTTGCCAGACCCAGAAGGCCACCAGCGCGTACGCCTGAACGAGCGGCGAGGTCAGCACGAACAGCAGCGTGCTGAGCACCAAGAGCAGCGCCGGGACGATCAGGTAGCGCAAGTACCGGCCCTCGCGCATGAAGGCGCGCATCTCCGGATCGGAGTAGAAAAAGAAGCTGGCCGCGACGTGTCCGCCCGCTCCCAGAAAGAGCAGCACGGAGACCAGAGCGTTCAGGCTCGCGTTCTCGGGAAATACGCGCTTCGTGAGCGGAAACAGCAGGTAGGGCAGGACCGTGACGGCAATCAGGCACGCGTAGAATCGCAGGCGATGGGCTCGCGCTGCCGCGCTCGGAGCCCGCTCCGCGCCAATCGCAATGGCCCCGACATTTCCGCTTTGCATGGTGTATTCGCGGGCACCGGGTTCGAAAGTAACACGCGGCAGAAACACGGGCAATCGAGGCACGGACCGCGCTCCGTTGCAGTTTTGCGCGAAAGTTACCAGAGCAGTGCTGCGCCTCGCGCGCAGGCAGCATCAGCCGGCAATTCGAATGCAGATCTTGCCGAAGTGCGCGCCGCTCGCCAGGTACTCGAGGGCAGCGCGGCCCTCGCTCAGGGAAAACACACGATCCACGATCGGTCGCGTGCGGTGGAGCGCGAGCGCGCGATTCATGGCGGCAAAACCGTCCCGGTGGCCGACCGTGATGCCCTGCAAGCGGATATTCTGCATCAAGACCGGCGTGATGTTGAAGTCGCTGACCCGGCCGGACAACACGCCGATCACGCTGATCTGACCGCCCGGTCGCGTCGCGCGAACCGATTCCACCAGGCCCTTGCCTCCTGCGACTTCGATCACCTGATCGACGCCCACACCGCCCGTCAACTTGCGCGCGCTGTTGCCCCAGTCGCGGTCCTCGGCGTAGTTGATGACGTCGTCGGCACCGAGCGCGCGCAGGCGCTCGAGCTTATCGGCGCTGCTGCTCGTGGCGATGACCCGCATGCCGAGCAGCTTGCCGAGCTGGAGCGCGAAAATCGAAACGCCGCCTGTGCCCTGCGTGAGGATGGTTCCGCCTGCGGACGCGTTGCCGTACGTCACGAGCGCGCTCCAGGCCGTGAGCCCGGCGCAGGGCAAGCAGGCCGCCTCTTCATCGCTCAGATACTCGGGGACGTGAACCAGCGAATCGGCGTCGACCAGCATGTACTCGGCGAGCGTGCCGTCGATCGGCCCACCCAGGCTCGAGCGCAGGCGTTCCCGCGTGGGCTCGCCCGACTGCCACGTTTGCATGAAGTTCGGACACACGCGCTGGCCCATGCTGACCCGCTGAACGCCCGGGCCGATCTCGACGATCTCGCCGACTCCGTCGGATCCGATCACGAGGGGCAGCGCTTGGCGCGGATTGTACTCACCGCGCACCATCA
>DATHEN010001015.1:0-3529 GCA_035318565.1 Polyangiaceae bacterium | reverse complement strand
GGCTTCGAGCGTGTCGAACTCGCCCACATCCTTGGCGAACTCGTCGTCCGCTTCGGGCAGCACGCGCTCTTTCAGATCCTTGAGTGTCAGGTGAAAGGTGGCGCGCTTTCCCTTGAGCTTTGGGTGCGGGTGCTGTGCGGGCATGTCCACTTCCGCTTGGCCCTGCTCGCCGACGCTCTTGCCGAGCAACGCCGCTTCGATGCTGGGTATGAGCGTGCCGCCTCCGAGCTCCACCTGGAAGTCGTTGGCGCCCGCCTCGTCTACCGTTTCTCCACTCGCCTCGACCGTGAAGTCGATCACGGCGACGTCTCCCTTGGCCGCGGCGCGCGGGGACTTCGGCGGCTCGAGCGTGGCGTGCTCGCGACGCAGCCGGGACAGGTCTTCCTCGAGCTCTTCATCGCTCACGGCGACCTTGTCGCGCTTGGCCTCCAGGCCCTCGTATTTGACGTCCGCGATCTCCGGGATGACCTCGAAGCGCGCCTTGTACGAGAAGGGCTGATTGTCGACGAGCTTCTGCGGCTCGATCGCGGGAGAGCTGACCGGCTGCAGCTTGTGCTCGCTCACGGCCTGCGGAAATGTTTCGTCGACCAGGCGCTGCGCGACGTCAGCCGCGATGCGCGAACCAAACACGTGCGAGAGCACTTTGCGCGGCGCTTTGCCGGGACGGAAGCCGCGCACTTTGGCGGACTTCGCCACGCTCGAGTACGCCTTTTCGACCTCGGTCTTCACGCGCTCGGCCGCGACTTGAACGTCGAATTCCACCAAAACCGCGCTGAGGCGTTGAACGTTGACCTGCATTTTGAGGCATGGGTCAGTGCCATGCGGCGCGCCCAAGGTCAATCCTGCCCTAGGAAAAAAAGACCTCCGCGGAGAGGCAGCTCCGCGGAGGTCGCGAGTCCCGGGAGGGGGACAATCAGTCTTCTTCTTCCTCAGCCGCGTCCTCTTGTTCCGCCTCCCAAAGGGCGGCTTCGAAGGGGTCCATATCGAAGTCGAGCTCTTGCTCGACCGCCGGCGCGTCCAGCTCGTCAACCGACCAGCCAATTCTCATGTCCGGACGGATTTCCTCGCGCTCGAAGTCTGCGAAGCTGCGGTAACCACGGGGAGCGGTCATAGTTCTGATGACTCCTGTTGCTGTCGGACCCACGCGGCCCACACGCGTGGGGATCGATTCATCGGGAACTCGGAAGCGGAGCCGACCGCCGTTGGGCGGCGTCGAGATCGCGAACGCAGGCGTGCATGGGTGCTCTCGGAGTGAGCCAGAACAGTTCGCGTACGATGCGCTCGCGAGAACGAACGCTCGCCGAAAAATCAGCTTCGTCCCTCAGAGCCGCTCTGAGTCCGAATCCGTTCTTCGATGTCAGACCGCGCGATCCAGAACCTGCCGCGCGCCTACCCGCCAACTGCCGCTTACTCACCCTTGACCACCTGCACCTACATCTGCGCACACAGTAGGCCAGGGTCGAGCGGACTCCAAAAAAGCCGCGTCGGATTTCGCGCACTTCCGTAAGAGTGGCGCGCGCGCCGTCCTGAACTCAGCCGCTCACGGCAAGCGGCTGAAGTCGGGCGCGTAGCTGCCGCTGCCGTACGCTTGGCAGAAGCCGGTCGGGTTATTCTGGTACTGCGAATCGTGAGCCAAGAGCGCTGGACGGATCGCGTCCCAGAGCACCGGCGGCCCGCCCGAGTTCTTGGCGACGATGACCATGTCGAGGCCCGGGTGGCCCACGATGTGCTGCCCACCCAGGCCAACTCCCATCCACACGCCAGCATCGTATTGCTGCTGACACGTGGCCGGCGCCGCCAGGTTGCAGTCCGGCGCACCCGAGTACTCGTGCGGATAGCTCTTCCAGAGTGCGGGGGGAGCGCAGGGATCGTTCATGGCGCCCATGCCGGTCTTCGGCGCTCGCGTGTTGAGCCAGGTGAGATAGCCGTAGCCCGTGGCCGAGTCCTCGAACGCGGGGTGCGTCATTCTGTAGACCCAGTCGGCATCCAGAATGCGCGTTCCACTCCACATGCCCCGATGCAGCATCAACAGACCCACACGCGCCATGTCACGCACCGTGGAGTTCCAGGTGTACGCAAACACCTTCGTGGAAGCGCCATTCGACCAGCTCGAATCGCGCATGCCGAGGGCGCTGAACACGAACTTCTGCGTGAAAGCTTCGATATTCGCGCCGAGGCGCGCCGGATCTTGAGCTACGGCAGCGTTGATCACGTCGCTCAAGCGGTTGATCTGCACCGTGCCGACGGTGTCGTAAGCCCAGACTTTCTGACCGTAACCGAGGTTCGCGTTGTGGCCCACCATGGCCAGGACATGGGCGAGACGCGCATCGTTGTTGAACGTGATGCTGCTCGAATCGAGCCAGTGATCCGCGCGATCGCCGTCCGAGATGCCACCGGTCTTGGGTCCGGTCCGCGGGATATTGCGTGTCTGGTACGCGGCAACACCGGTGACGAGGGAGCCGAAGGTCTTGGTGGTCGACCACACTTCACTGCGTGCGTCGGAGCCCGTCGGATTGAACTCGTGGCACAGCTTTCCGTAGCGGACGATCGCGTAGTTCGTGTTGATGGTGCGGTCCGCCTGTTCGAGCAGCGCCGGGTCGAGGCCGCACTCACACGCCTTGTTCGCGGCGGGGACCGGTGTCCACTGCGCCGTGCCCGGATCCGTAGTCCCCGCAGGTCTGTTGCACGTACCGCCCGCGCCGCCGGTACCCGCCGTGCCGCCCGCGCCACCTGTGCCCGCAGGTGGAGTTGGCCCGCAATGAAGCGCCAGGAGACCCGAACCGACAACCAGCAGAGCAGAGAGCGATGGCTTCAATGTGATCCTCGAGTTCCGAGGTACGTAGGGGCGTTCGAGCCGTCAAGCGCAGCACGGTGATTTCCAAGCGCAATCGCTGTCTCCTTGGCTCGCGGTTCGCGTTTGCATAGAACGCGTTCCATTCGCGCGGCATTTTTCGGCACGGGGCGGAGCGCGCTCATCTCATTTGGCGCGCTGAGCTACGAGTTCCGCGGCAGCGACTATTGACCGCGCATCGGCGTTCAACTCTAACGAGCACATCGAGGACCCATGCGCGCTTCGAACGAACTCAGCCAGCGACTTGCTCACTTCAGCGTACCACTACTGCTCCTGGCTGCGGGCTGCAGCACCGCGGATGACGAGAGCGAAAAGGCTCGCGATCCGTTCGCGGGGAGCTACACGACTTCGAGCACCAAGCTCGATGCGATCGGCACGATCCAGATCGAGACGGCCCAGCGCACTGGCTCCTGTACGGGCACGCTGATCGCGCCGACCGTGGTGCTCACGGCTGAACACTGCATCGTGGGCACGAAACCCGAAGAGTTGAAGTTTCTGATCGGAGCTTCTGCCGCAGTCCCCAAGCGCAGCGTGGGCGTGAGAGCCGTAGCTTCGGAAGGCTCCGTGAGCGGCGGCGTCATCCACCTCGGGTCGGACGTCGCAGTGTTGCATCTATCGGAATCGATCAGCGACGTGCGACCGCTGCCGTACGCACAGTTCGATGCGAGCCAACTCGGC